>CAZORO010000206.1:0-4779 GCA_964581845.1 uncultured bacterium | reverse complement strand
GGTTGTACTTCTCCTTGATCTCCCGGCTTGGGGGAAGGTTGTCCTCAATCACACGGTTGTTGAGAATCATCCCTCCATGGGTGTCCTTCACGATGATCCCGGTGCCGTTGATGCAGTAAAAGGCATATCCCCAGTCATCCGAATCGGTACGATCATCGATGGCGATGCGTTTGTAGTTGAGGATTTCACAACCCTCAATGCGGATGCTGGTGGACTGGTGAACCTGAATCGATCCGCTTTCGGTCCGGTTGTCGATCACGCGCAGGTTCCTCAGAGAGAGACCGGCACAATGATCCGCCCAGACTCCGGAACGTGAGGTGTCCATCTTCCCCTCGGAGCGAGTCAGTGTCAGATCCTCGATCCGTACCCCCTTGGCGTTCTGGATTGATAAAATGTCCTCATTCGGATCGGTTTGAATGAGGGTACCAAACCCATACAGGCCGGTGTTGTCTTGGTTGATCACAACCGCTTTGGAAATGGGGTAGTCCCCTGGAGGCAGGAGAACCATCTTTCCTGGATTCGCATCGAGGGCAGCCTGAATGGAACCATATGAAGCCACTGAGGGGATTTCACCCGAGGATGGCCAGGAAGGGCCCACCATTCCTGTAGTGATAAGGACGATCAAAAAAGTATCCAGGTGAAAACGCATGGAGCCCCTCCTCTTGTTCAGACATCCTTCCAGGGGGAAGGTTAGGAATGGTTACATTAAAGCCAACCATAGCAAAGCGGAGGAATCCACACAATAGAGATGGGAAAACGATTTCTCGAATACAATCGGAATCCCTAAAAGGTCTGAATATGGAATCGTGCTTTGATTTTATAAACAAGCGCGGGACAATAGTGAAATAGTTGGATCAATAAGACCCGGTCCCCCATTTTCCGGGAAAACGATATCTGAACTGAAAAGAGCAACAGAGATGATCAAAGCAAGATGCACTTTTGTCAAAGAAAAGGTCCGGAGCAATCCGATGATGTGATGTGATGCCCAGACACATTCATCGATCCTGCCCGAAATCCTCATCCAGATGTTTCACGGTCAGCCACAAGAAGAACCCGGACACCACCAGGAGTGTGCCTCCCAGCCAGTAACTTCCAAGAAACAGCTTGCCCACCGCATAAATGAGTGACACGACGCAGGCCAATGATAAAGCCCAGCCACGCAGGGTCCGTCCAAGGGGTTCCGCTGGCTGATAATCCCCCTCCAACAATGCGATCACCGGTTTCCAGAACAGACCAATCGGCCGTACCCTCAAGAGAAAGGTTTTAAGGTGTTCAGCATCGGTAGGCGGGGTAAGGAGAGAAACAAGGATGGAAAGAAGAGTGACTGTCCCCACTACCAAGCCCATCCGCGCTCCCAAGAGATTGGGATCATCGCTCAGATTGGTGGTGATCCCGAAGAAGGATTGGCAAAGGTTGTCAAAAACCCCACCAAAAATCACCAGGCTGGTCATCACATAACAAGTGATCAGCCCAGTGAGTTCGCCCCAGGCATTCATCCGCCACCAGAACCAACGGATGACCTGGACGACTGCCGCTCCGCTCCAGAAAACGAATGCGATGGTCACCAGTTGTTGGATGTTCTCCCCCATGAAGGAAATAATTCCGCCTAGAACAGCCATAATCACGGTGGTGACTCTTCCTACATTGACATAATGATGAGGAGCAGCATCTCTTATCAAGAAGCGTTTGTAGACATCATTGACCAGGTAGGAGGCCCCCCAATTAAAGAGAGTGCTGATGGTTGACATAAAAGCTGACAACATGGCCACCAAGAGCATTCCTTTCAGTCCAACCGGCATGAGGGTCACGATCATTCTTGGGTAAGCCATATCATGCGTGGCATCCGTTCCCAGATTAGGAAAGAGCAACAGAGAACAGAGAGCCACAACAATCCACGGCCAGCAGACAACCCCATAATAGAGAGTCGACAGGGTCAGCATCGCGAAGGACGCATGGCGTTCATTCTTGCAAGCCAGAAGCCGTTGGGCCTGGAAGCCTCCTGACTGGGCCACGGTAACCCACAAGAATCCAAAATACCCAATAAAATTCCAGAGCGACATCTGTCCGGGTGCCGAACCGATATCTGGGGAAACCTGGAGATTCTTCCCAGGCCATGAGTCCAGTGATCCCAGTTTCTCAACCATGGCTCCAATACCCCCTACCTCCTGAATACTGAAATAGGCCAACGAGAAGGTGCCAATCGCCGCGAGGATGAACTGCATGAAGTCGGTATATACAACTCCCCACAGGCCCGACAAGGCGCAAGACAAGAGTGCCACCGCCACCACGAGGACCGTGGTCCAAACACGGAACTCGGGTGGGAGGCCCATCGCCTCGCGGGTGATGATCTCCATCGCCATGGTGACCCATCCAATGATTAACGGACACAGGAGGATCGCGGTCGCGAAGGCGGTCCAGAAGCGCAGGATGGCGGCCCCATTCCCACTGTAGCGGACCTCCACAAACTCGATGTCGGTCAACACCCCCACTCTTCGCCACAAGCGCGCGAAAAGCACAACCGCCAGGGTTCCTCCGATCGCGGGGGCCCAATACTGCCACACATAGTGGACTCCATGTTGACGTACCAGGCTTGTGATCCACAGTGGCGTATCAGAAGCAAAGGAGGTTGCGATCAGGGAGACTCCGCTAAGATACCAGGGAAGGCTGTGGTTGGAGACAAAGAAGGAATTGATATCTTTTCCAGCCCTACGAGTGAAATACAATCCTAACGCAAGAGTAAAAGTGAGATAAAGGCCGATGACACTCCAATCGAGAACATGTAGCGTTCCCATTAGTAGAATCCCCCAGTGAAAAGCGGTGACTCCGGGGACTGTAAGGAAGCCTCGTGCAAGGGTCAACGAGAGAGAGATAAAGCAGGTTGTTGGGTTTGCCGAAACAGTGCTCCTTGCCATTCTCCCGCTGGAGCAACGGTTTTAAACTCACTGAGGAGGCTCATTTCATGTCAGAACTCATACAAACCCCAAACCCAAGGAGAGGATCCATGGAATGGTCTACTGGATGCTTGATACTGATGGCATTATGCGTTTTGACTGGCGCATCGGCGGAGGAACAAACCTTTCCCATGAACCAAACAACTCTTTTCTTGGCCGGACAGGATGACTGTCACACCTACCGCATTCCAGCTCTCGCGGTAACCCCCAGGGGTACGCTCCTGGCATTCTGCGAGGCACGCCGTGATGCCCGCCGTGATTGGGGCAACATTGACCTGGTCATGCGCCGGAGCCTCGATAATGGGACAACCTGGGAGCCCATCAAAGTCATCGTTGATGATAACGGTCACACATGCGGCAATCCCTGCCCAATCGTGGACAGACACAATGGCGCCATTGTATTGCTCCTGACCAAGAACAATGGAACAGAAAGCGAAGCCCAGATCATGCGGGGTGAAGCTGCCCCACGCACCGTCTGGGTCACCATCAGCCAGGATGAAGGACTCACCTGGTCTACGCCGGTTGATATCAGCGTGCAGGTCCGCAAGCCAGATTGGCGCTGGTATGCCACCGGTCCCTGCCATGGTATCCAGCTGATTGATGGCCGCCTCATCGCTCCTTGTGATCACTCCACTGGCCCGCATCGCGAAGAGATGCACTCTCATGTCATTTTCAGCGATGATGGGGGAGTAAACTGGGCGATTGGGGGTATCCTGGATGGGCAAACCGATGAGTCCACCATTGTGGAGCTGGCTGATGGTTCGATCTATTTGAATGCCCGCAACACATTCGGCAACAACCGCCGGGTCTGGTCATTGAGCCATGACAAAGGAATGACCTGGGCACCCGTGACTGAGGATCCAACCTTGATCGAGCCCGTATGCCAGGGAAGTGTTATCAGGCTGGGCACTGGCAAACCCCCTGGAGAGAGCCAGATCCTCTTCTCCAATCCGGCGAGCACTGAGCGGAAGAACATGACCATTCGCATGAGCACCGATGAATGCAAGACCTGGTCAATCGCCAAGACACTCTGGGCCGGCCCCTCGGCCTATTCCGATCTCGCGGTGCTTCAGGATGGAACAATCGGTTGCCTCTTCGAGCGTGGCGTGAAAGAGCCTTATGAGACGATCACATTCGCCCATTTCACAACCGAGTGGTTGAAGAACTAGATGGAGCGTGTGAATTGACGGAAAGCCTACGGGGCTCACGCCGTGAGTTTGAGATCTGATATGACACAGATGGCATCAAGGTCATCATGATGGTTGGGCATGGGGAAATCATCACCAATGACGTATATGCAGGTGGGTGTTCATCAGGCGGTTCTGCATGGGCTTGTTTTCTTTGCATAGCTGCCAGGGATCAAGGCACTGATTTCCTATCACTGAATGGTTCTCAATGCGCCTGTTGGAACTGGTGCGCGGTCCGGAGCAGCTTCTCTTCACCCAGCGCGGGAGCAATCATCTGGATCCCCACCGGCAGCCCCTTTGAATCCTTTCCGCAGGGAACCGAAATCCCCGCAATACCGGCCAGGTTGACAGTAGTCGTATAGACATCCGAGAGGTACATCGCCAAAGGATCCGAGGTCTTCTCCCCGATCTTGAATGCCGTGGTGGGAGAGGTCGGTGTCACCACCAGATCACACTTTTCGAAGGCCTTCTCAAAATCCTGCTTGATGAGAGTCCGTACCCGTTGGGCTTTCAGGTAGTAGGCATCATAAAAACCCGCCGAGAGAACATAGGTCCCCAGCATGATGCGACGCTTAACCTCCGCGCCAAAACCCTCGGCGCGGGTTTTGGCGGCCATTTCCACAATATCTCCCGCTTCTCCA
>CAZORO010000205.1:0-8870 GCA_964581845.1 uncultured bacterium | reverse complement strand
GAGCTGGAGAAATACCGGGTAGCCACTCAAGGGATGAAGGGTATGTTCTGGGAGGGTTATGTCCAGTCAAGTAACCTGGGACCATATCTCGCGGCGGCGGATGTCTTGGTGATGCCGTCTCATCTGGAACTTTGGGGACTGGTGGTCAATGAAGCGATGGCGGCAGGAGTCCCTGTAATCGCCACCACCTGTTCAGGAGCGGCAACCGATCTAGTGCGTGATGGAGAGACCGGGTGTGCCTTCACCGCCGGGGATGTAGACCAGCTTGCCCTTCTGTTGAGTTCCGTGGCCCATGAACAAGACAAATGGAGGAGGATGGGAGAAGAAGCTGCCCGGCGGATGAGGAGCTGTACACCGATGGATTACGCCAATGCCTTTGTTCAAGCCGTACACTTGGCTGCGCGGAAGGTGTGAGAAAGGGAATCATTTCAGAACACCGGAGGAACAGGGGTTGAATTGTTTGCCCAGCTGGTGAGAATCCTCATGCAATCTCCCCCCGAGCGTTGGGGTTGGAACCTTCTCACACACGGCAGGAAGCTGTAGGTCCCCCCACCTCCTCTCGCCGTGGAACAAGATTGGAATCTCGCTCTGGCCTGCTAAAGTCACTCGATGCCTAAGGTTCTCCACCTCTACAAGGATGTTTTTCCCCCAACCTATGGGGGGATCGAGATCGTTCTCGGCAAGCTCGCGGTTCATCAGGTCCGCCGGGGTTGGGAGGTGTGCGTGGCCGTCTCCGGTCCCGTGGATCCTGAATGGTCAATGAAAACTGGGGTGGAGGTGATCCAAGTGGGGGAATGGATGCGTCTGCTCTCCAATCCCATTTCCCCAGGTTTCCTCGGTGTATTGCGTAAGACCAAATACGACATCCTGCATCTGCATCTTCCTTGCCCGACCGTGGTGATGGCCTCGCTCCTGAGCGCACGTAAGGATGTCCCCTGGACTGTTTCCTACCAAAGCGACATTGTCCGCCAGAAGATCACCGGGGCGCTTTACTCTCCCTTCCAGAGGGTGTTCTTCAATAAGGTTTCACGGATCTTTGTCTCCTCTGAACGTCTCCTCAAGAACTCCCCCTCGCTCCAGGGCTTCCAGGACAAGTGCACCGTAGTTCCATTGGGTATTTCGGATAATGAACCCGCCCAGGAAGATCGCGAGGAGGGCCAGCGCATCCGCGAAGGTTATGGCGGCAAGTCCATCATCCTCTTTATTGGACGGTTCCGTTGGTACAAAGGGCTGCATGTCCTGATTGAGGCGATGGACCAGATCGATGCGGTCCTGCTGGTGGTTGGTTCTGGGTCCGAAGCACAGGAGGCCCGCTTTCGGAGTCAGGCCGCCGCTCTAAGGCATCCTGGACGTGTCCAGTTTCTGGGAAGTATCGAACGTCTTGCTCCGTATCTCGCGGCGGCTGATGTCTTCTGTCTTCCCTCCACCCATCGTGCCGAAGCATTCGGTTATGTCCTGCTTGAAGCCTTCCGCGCGGGTGTTCCCGCGGTTACCACTGAACTGGGAACCGCGACCTCCTATGTCAATGTTGATGGTGTCACAGGATTCGTGGTACCGCCTAATGATCCCAAAGCCCTCTCTGAGGCAATCTCCCGGATCCTGGCCGACCCCACTTTCCGCGAACGCCTATCTCAAGCCGCATATAACCGTGTCACTCAGGAATTCAGCCTGGACAGGATGGTGGATCTCATCTTGAAAGGTTATGAAGGAGCGCTGGGTGGCTAATCTGGCGGGATGTTGAATGGCCGTATAAGCAAAGCCCCCTGGAAAGGAGACTCTCCAGGGGGCTTGAAGTCGTTTGTGTTAAGCGGGATGTCAGTTGCTGGCGCCCGACGCGGCGGATGGAGCCGGTGGAGCGCTTGGTGTGGTTGTGATCGGAGCAGGCGGCGCCATGGGCGCTAGAGGAGCCACAGGCGCTACCGGTGCCACGGACTGTGGTGTGGTGGCCGATCCACCCGCTGGCTTCTTCTTCAGCGTCACATGGGTATCGGTTTGAGTATTACCCCAGGCATCCATCCGGGTGTTCCGGTCGATGGTCGTGCTGTGGGGACGTCCATCGGCGCCGATCCAGCTGGTGCGTTCACGAGTGGTTTGCTGTCCGGGACCATAGCTCCAAGACTGGACAGAGGTCCGTGGAGGGGTAATGGCTTGGTTCCGTCCAGGCGAGTAGTAACTCGCACGCCGGTCCTCCACCACATTCTCACCGTGGAAAGTCCCATCCGGCGCGTATCCCCCATCGCTATAGACATCCCGTCGAACCACCGGATTGTAAGGACGGTAATAGGGGTAATATCCCCGGTTGTATCCATAGTGGTACCGTGGGGCTGTGTTGTAGTAATAGGGGCTTCCACCCCAGACATTGATGGACCAATCGCCAGCGTACGACGTGGCGGGCAAGACATATCCCATCAACGGCACACTGGACACTACGAGAATCGTGACCAGAATCATGCGCTTTGTCATTTTCTTTCTCCTTTCCAGGAAGGGATTCAGTTTAACCCTTCTTTTCTATACCGCATAGACCCTCTGGATCCACTTTTTATTCAGTCTCCTTCGATAATATCTTGGTGATCCATTTCCGCCTGCTTCCGGTATTCTTCACTCCCACTTTGGTTCCAGTTCCAGATATCGCTGGTGGATTCCACGGCGCACCAGGAGACTGACTGTCTTGGGGCGCTCCCCGGTGATCTCCTTGAGCCGGGTCTTCAGGGCCTCGACATCTTCAATAGCCTTACCTCCCGCCTCCAGCAGGAGATCCCCCACATTCAGTTTCCCGACCGCTGCCCAGCCGCCTGGAACCACATCGGTTACCAGAACCCCTTTCTGCTCCGGATCCCATTCCTTTTCCGCCTTATCGATGAAGGCGATATCGCGTACCGAGAATTCAAAGAGCCGGTCAATATGCTTCTTCATCTCGCGTGGGGGACGGGGTGCTTCGGGGAGAACGATGGGGATCTTGAGCTCCTCAGTTCCACGCCGGACGCTCAGCGAGGCGGTCGCGCCGGTTTTGTATTGACGGACCATGGCGGGGAAGACCTCGGTTTGTCCTGGCTCGGAGGCGGATATGTCTTTCCCATCCAGGGCCAAGATCAGGTCGCCCTCTTGCAGGCCCGATTCCTTAACCGAGGGGTGGTTGTAGATCCGGGTGACACGCACCCCCTTCTTGCCGGGCACTCCCAGCTGAGTGGCCAGATCCGATGTCAGCACCTGGGTGGCGATGGGGATCCAGGGCTTCTTCACCTCGCGGCCACTGTCATCCGTTTCACGGATGCCCACTTTCACCACGGTCAGGTATTTTTTGTTATCGCGTTCAAACTCCACCAAGGTGGGAACTGGATCTTTCTTGCCCTCGATGATCTTCTGGGTCTCCTCCCGAAAGGCTGTAAGGTCTTTCACCAGCTTACCGCCCACCGAGAGGAGGATATCCGAGTCCCGCACCTCGGGCTTGGATTCACCGCAAGGTCCACCGGGACGTACCGAGGTCACCAGAATGCCATCCTGATTGGGACGTTTCCGTTCGCGAGCAGCCAGGAAGGAGACATTTGAGGCGGTAATGCCCCATTCCTTGATTTCCACTTCTTTGGGACGGACCTCATCCCGTAAGGTGGGAGTCACCTTGAGAGTGACCTCCTTGCCCTCACGCTGGACCACTGCCTCAACTTCTTGTCCAGGTGGAAGCGCGGCAACAAATTGGTTGAAGCGTGGGATTTCCTCCTTGAAACGGATGGAGGTCTCCTTTCCGGCGAGACGGATCAGACGGTCGCCGGTTAGGAAGGCCGCGGCGGCGGCGGGAGTGTCCTTGATGATCCCCGCGATCAGGATACCGCCCTCTTGCTGAGCCGATTTGAGCTGCGGTTGGATCTCCAAACCGAGCCAGCTACGGTCGACTTTTTTCTTCTCGATCAGTTGACGCGCGACCTCCTTGGCCAGGTTGGAGGGGATCGCACCGCTCAGCCCCAAGTCGATTTCATTGATCCCAACAATTCTCCCCTCCAGATCCACTAGGGGCCCCCCGGAGTTGCCCGGGTAGATGGCAGCATCATGCCCCAGCCATAAAACAATCGAGCCGACATCCTCACCATCCAGTTTGAAGTCTCCGTCATCACCCAGGAAATCGGGCATCACCATCTCGGTGTTGCTGATGATACCGAGGGTGACGGATTGCGAGAGGGCCAACGGGCTGCCCATGGCCAGAACCGAATCGCCCACCCGCAGCTTGCTGGAGTCGCCAAACTCCGCCACCGGGTAACCACCCTCACGCCCTTCGAGCTGGATCACGGCGATATCCGAGAGCGCATCGGTGCCGATCAACTTGGCCTCGACCTCTTGACGGTCGGCCAGGGTGCAGAAGAGACGGACCGCGTGGCCAGCGACATGGTGGTTGGTGACCACATACCCATCCGGGGAGATGATCACCCCGCTGCCGGAACTCTCTGACTTCACCTCGCGTCCATCCTGATACTCGGTGGAGACCACCAGGATGCGTACCAATGCCGGTTTGACCTTCTCCACCGCACGGTCCACCGAGGGAGCCAATCCATCAGGAACGCCCGCCACTGTCTCAGCGGCGAAGGGGATCATACAAAAACAAAGAACAACCAGAACGATGATAGAGCGGACCAAAAGAAAGGATTTCAACATGCAGCTCTCCCTATAACGTGTGTGGACTAAGAAGGAGTCTAACAAGGAGAGTCACGCAAGAGAACGTGGTCAATCCATGAGAAGGTCTCATTCCTGGGAGGAAACGGGTGGGGAAGGGAGGAAGTGACGGGGAGGACCTGAGGTTCTATCGCGCCCGGGATAGTCCAGGGTTTCAACCCTGGACGGTGGATCCGGCGGGGCAAGCCCCGCCCTACGTTTTGTGCATCAGCGCCGGGAATTCGAGCCAAATGGGGCCGTATTTGTCAACGATTAAACCCAATGCTCCATCGGAACGGATTTGGGGAGTGAGAACTGGATGGATTCCGTACCAGCGAAGATTTGAATGATCGACAACATGGTCCCAAGCAAGACAATTGCTGATACCAATGAATTTGATATCCGTGAGATCACGCACATCCCACACAGCAACACGCCCAATTTGTAATGCCCAATAGAAAAGGAAACCACCACCCAATGTCACACGACCCTCACGGCATGGAGGGAATAAACCAATCTCATGATGCTCATCCTTCATCGCCCTCAAAAAACGGTATGCATGATAAAGATGGATATAAGCGCCAGAAAGCCGGAATGGAAGTGGTATGCTAGACATTTTCGGACCGAATTTGACCGAGGTATCATAGAGATAGATTTGCTCTTTCATTTCAGGAATCCTGATACGGTCGGACGCGGAATTTACTCTCTCCATGTAGATCGCCGCCACAAGGGATCCATCGATTGTAGGGTCTACCAAACGCAACATCAATGATTCGGCGGGGGTATCTGTTGCACCAGAAATATCTCCGTATTCAAGATTCAAACCGTTGCCATTGATGTACTTGATTTTGAAACAGCTTGATTTGGTTTTCAACTCTTGGAAATTTGGGCTATCCAATGCATACATGACTGATACTGGAAGGACTTCTCCAGTTGATAAATTTAATTCAATCTCTCGATATGTGGATCGAATCCTGTGTGTGTCAGACGCATCCGTGCCCCGACCATGAATCCGGAGTTTTCCTTCTTCTTCGACAACAATATGACTAGGTTCAACTTCTAAAGATATAGTATTGGATTTTATCATTCCATTTGAATTGTATTCGATTAACACCGCCTGATCGGATTCATTATTGAGTAAAACAATATTTCTTTCATCAATCCATGGTCTCCAGCCATGGAACCCCCCCCTTTTTTTACTTTCGTAAATCCTCTCCTTGGCCATACTGGATGAAAATCGAAAGAGCTCCTTGGGCTTTCCCTCCCCTAAAAGATCACTGACTTCATGAACAATGAACTCACCTTCCTTTTCACCCAATGAAATATAGCGCTGCTGATTATCCACCAGCACACGCGCCAGACAGGACCTAAAAGGTTCCGGCTTCTGTGGCCGTGAGAGTAAGGGAGAGTGGATATAGGAGGACGTACCCTCATGCCACCCGCAGGAATTGACGAATCCGCCATACAACAAACACGGTATCACGAGGAGAATCGACCCATCCAGTGGCGGACACCAGCTCCCAGTCCTTCTGAATTGATACATCCAGCGTGTAGCCCAGAGGAAAATCAGGGGTGAAAGAATGATTAAGCCCGGCAGGAAGTACTCATTTAATTTAATAATCAACTGTACCATCCATGGACATTCACCATCTGTATATTCCCAGGGTTTTCTGGTGTGGATGCCACAGAATACATACCATGGGATGAGAATAAGCGCACCGAATACAACGGCTGCGATGGGACCGGTCAGGATCCCACGCACCATATCCCTGAAGAGGACTGTCATGGCCACACCCGCCAGGGCCATATTCAGGAAATATACCCTGACAAACATATCTCCTGAATATAAAAAGACACAATAGACCACAAAAGGGATAAGAAAGAGCATCTTGGTCCAGAAGACCTGATTGATGCTGACGGGTTTTGTGTCGATATAGTCTTTCGCTCCCTCCACATATTCAGATCCAAAGAGGACTGGCCCCACCAGCCAGACCAACAGCGGTAGGCTTATCAATGCCATCCCGTTTAAAACACCAATCACGTCAGACCCTTGTTGGTTGAGACAGAGAATGAATGTGGATGTAGTCAAGATCACCAGCGGCCACTTTATGAAATGCAGTTGAATCCGTACCAACGCAATCGTCGCGCTCATGATTTCGCTTCCTTCACATAGGAGTTATTCTTTCGTTCCATCCGTAACCGATGGGGCAAGCCCCACCCTACATTTCCCACAGGCTGTATATTCCGCGAAGACATCTTCCAGCGTCATTTCCGAGATCGTGGGTGTGACTCCGAGAGACTGGGTGAGCTTTTTGAGGTGGGCCTCATCGAGGTCCCGCACCACTAGCTGGCACTCGCCGTTGGCGTGTTTCATGGAGAGAATGCCGTTGGCCATCGGCGGGAGGGTGACCGAAGAAGGGTAGACCAACCGTTTGAGCGAACGGCGGATCTGGTCTTTATTCCCCTCGACCAGCAACCGTCCACGGCACAGGATGGCTACCAGCTCCGCCACACGGTCGATCTCCTCGATCAGATGCGAGGAGAGAAAGATGGTGGTCCCCTCGCGCGAGGAGACATCGATCAGTTTCTCCAGCAGCGCGCGCCGTACGATAGGGTCGAGTCCACTGGAGGCCTCATCGAGGATCAGCAGTTCGGGATGTGGCGCGAGGGCGCACAACAAGGCCACCTTGGCCGCCTGACCGCGCGAGAGCTGCTTGACCTTTTTGTCAGGCTCGAGCTCGAACTCCTCGCGGATCTGTTCGGCGTAAGGCATGTCCCATTTCTCGAACAGCCCCGCGCCATATTGCTGCACCTCGGCGACTGTCATCCAACGGTACATGGCACGGTCATCGGAGACAAAGCCGATGTGTTGACGCAGCGCGGCGGTGGCCTGAAGCGGATCCTCCCCGAGGACCCGGATAGTACCGCTGGTGGGGATTTGCAGCCCCATCATGGCGCGGATGGTGGTGGTTTTTCCGGCCCCATTCTCGCCCAGGAAGCCATACACCTTCCCGGCGGGCACCTCCAGGCTGAGGTCATCCACGGCCACCTTACGGCCAAAGCGGACAGTCAGATGGTCTATAGTGACGACCGATGACATCTCGGTTCTCCTTATCTGGAGGGGCGCATTCTATCGCGCCCCATTGCGCCCTCACGCGCCCTTGGTTACGTCGTACATTTGAGGGCGCAGTACATTGGGGGGACGTGATGGAACACGTCCCTCCATTATTTCTCCCATCCTGTACGTTCCGTATTCCGGTCGATGGACTCCTTGACCTCCTCGGGGCTGAACCCAAGGGCCAGGGCGGAGGTGAGGAGTTCCTCGACACGGCGGTCGAGGAGTTCGCGGCGTTCCTTGTCGGCCAGGGTGCCATTCAGAGAGCTGGTCACGTAATACCCCAGCCCGCGTTTGGTCTCGATCACCCCGGCGCGTTCGAGTTCCATATAGGCGCGCAGGACAGTATTGGGATTGACTCTTGTCTCCACCGCCATGTCACGTACACTGGGGATCCGGTCGCCGCTCTTGAGACGTCCAGTTGCGATGGCCAGACGGACCCCCTCCATGATCTGAGCGAAAAGGGGGAGTGGACGATCGGGATCGATGGGGAGGAACATGGCAATCTCTGTGTACTAATCCGGTAATACACTATCTTAATGGACGGGGAGTGTCAAGGTTTTTTTGTGGGGAGGTTGATGGCCTTCCCTCAACCTCAACCTTCCCTTTTCATCATGCGCGAGCGCATGAGAGCCAGTGGGGAGGGAGGAAGTGGTTCCATTGCCGCCTATGGTGGCTTCTGATATCTTGATGATAGGTAAGATAGCCACCCAGAGGTGAAGATGACATCCATCAAGTGCCGAATCCATGTGGACGAAATGGGAGAGGCAATCCTGCGGATTCCCCTTAAACTGCCTTCAGGCGAGCACGAGGTTATTGTCTCGATCAATGACTCCATCCCATTAGCAAAAGAGAAGGCAAACACCATCTCCGAGGATTGGGATTCCCTGCTTTTAGCGGGTGAAGGCAGCCTGGACTTCTGGGACAACCCCATTGACGACGAAATCTGGAATCACGCCTGAGCAGAGGGACCTACTGCTAGTTCCGGTTCCTTTCACGGATCTCACTTCCCAAAAGCGAAGACCGGTGGTGGTGCTCTCCAGCTCTTCCCATAATCGGCGTGGAGAAGACTTCATTGTGGCGGCAGTGACTTCTAATATTGCTGGGTCACCGGAGG
>CAZORO010000204.1:5722-8882 GCA_964581845.1 uncultured bacterium | reverse complement strand
CATCGTGCGAAGGGACAGTACGCGAGGCGAAACTCAGAAAAATTCCATCTTCCGGCTGAATCTTGGGGAGAAATGGAAAGACAGAATACATCCCTCCTTGTATGAAAACAGTCACGTTCCTGGTGTTCTCCAGCTTAACTGCCTTCTGTTCTTCGGCTTGAGATAACGATGCGGCGAAGATGAATCCGAGGCATGACAACAATACAGGATGTACTGCCGGCATGGTAAAAAATCCTTCAGTCATGAGTGATGATATGTTGTAAACACGCTGCATTTTCCGCGTCCCTCCGTTTTTGAATCACAGCCTCCACACAGCTAAAGAAACCATTGAGGCAGGTGATGCGAAGGCGGTAGAAGATCATCGAGCCCTCTTTACGAGTCTCTAAAAGGCCAGCCTGTTTAAGGATGGCTAGATGCTTGGAGACAGTGGACTGATCTGCTCCAACCAGGGTAGTCAACTCACAGACACACATCTCCCGCTCCTGAAGCGCCTCCAACATGAGAAGCCTGCTGGGGTGAGCCAACGCTTTGGCCACATTTGCACGGGCTTCATAAAATTCGATGGGATGCTTTTCCATTGGTCTAGAGCGTTATTACCTCACCCTTCTCCAAGGTCAATCCTATACCCCATCCCTATGCATCATTGACAGTCCACCCCTTGTCAAAGATACGGCCACACTTGGCGAAGTATATATTGTGGAATCTACAACCTCCCAACTCTTTCGCCTAAACCACTTCTCCAGCTAATGGTTATGAAATTGTCCTTGGCTTCTCACATCAAACCGCTCAACTAACAACAGCTCTATGTTCATGGGTTCCCCAAAAATAATAACTTGCCAAACAGTAAAATAAGGGTGTAAGGATAATAAGGACAAGCATCCCAAGTGGCAATAGATCATTCTTGTACAAACAACAGCAGTTCCGAGGAATACAATGACTCAAGGGGAATGGATAGTCCTTCCCCGGTTAGTTTCTGGGAACTCACAATGGCCGTTTCATTCCTGCTGTCGAAACTGACCCGGTAATTCCCCCCTGCATTAAGACCTTTTAATTTCAACACATACACAGGTGAATCCGATTCCCCGATGCGAATGACGGTTGCCCAACCCTTCCTCATGTCCGGAGACATATATTGCATTGCGAACCAGGGGCCTGTATCCCAATTCCCCACTTCGTTGATTGGGGCATGGTGATAGACCCTGCAGGTGGGGAGCAAGAGCCGTATAAAAGACTTGTACAACTCCGTGTATTTGTTCCACTCTTTTAATTCTCCGGGGGTCAATTTACTGACATTTCCTGGCAAGAGGGTCCAATAAATGCAAGGAACATTTCCAAGCGCGAAGATGCAACGTTTCAAGGTTCCCTTGTCGGACATCGTTTCTCCCAGCATTCCGTGATAAGCGGACTGCATGATTTCAGGTGGTAAAAAGACACTGAAACCAGCCATCATTTGGTAGACAAGCGGTACTGGAGTCAGGTCACTTTGAAAGTTCTCATGCCAGTAGCGTGCGGTGGCTAGATCTGAACGGCCGCCGCCTCCATCAGCCTGCTGAAAGATAACATGAGGATATTTCTCCTGGATTCTTTTTGTGTCATCGTAGAACACCTCATGGTGACGCCAGAGCGCACATTCGTTGAAGCCATCCCGATCAGTCGAGTAGTACCAATTTCGCCATTGGTCCTCACTGGTATCGTGGCGGTACATATCCAAACCATGTGTCGAAATCATGTCACAAACTGTGTCGAACATTCCGGGACCACCCCGTGTCAACATTCCTTTTCCCTCGGTTCGAGCATAAACTCCAAACAGAATATTCCTCGTATGAGCATAATCACTCAATGCCTTTATTCCGCTGGGAAACAATTTCTTGTTTCCCTCGGACCAAATCCATCCGTGTTGACCACCACTTTCCGCCCAGAATGGTCCATCTATCAGAAAGAGCTCCGCGCCAATTGCCGCCGCCACATCCACGCAAGGCCGGAGATTGTCTTCATTGAACTCATCCCCCTTGTACAAACACGTTCCTGTATCTCCGTTGGCGATATATTCCACTTTGTAGCCGAATCCGGGTTGGCGTGCAGGCATTACGGAACGCCGGATGTGTTCATGCATCGCCTGTACAACCGCATCAAAAGACCCTTTGAGATGGCACAGATGAACGGACTGAGTCTTGATTGTCCCGCCAGCTTCGATCACACGCAGTTCCCCTCCCACGGAGATAGGGCCAATTTTGTAGGTTAAACCATTTTGTTTGTTGAACTCCATTTTGTAGATGGTGGGCCAGGCTAATTGACCGAAAAAGTATTCCCTATTAGCCTCGTTACGAAGAATGAAGTAAGGATCATCATAGCTCGGCTGGTTGGTATTCTGAATGGTGGTGACTCCAGAATCGAGATTTCTCCATCCAAAAGACCCGGTCATTTGACCTGTCTGAAATGTGGAACAACCCAGAGTGATTGGCGCATCCTGATTCCACAGGCGCCCGCTCCAGGGAGCCACGGCGGTCAGCGCCAGTGCCTTGTCTGAGGTATTGGTAATCTCCAGCCAGCGTGTCATCACTGGTGTTCCATCCAATTCAGTGTGGACCTTTACCCCAATGGGATAGAGTTTGTTTGATAGTTCCACCGTGAACTGAAGGTTACCCCTGCCCGTATTGACCGGGCCGGAAGCCGAAACCCATTGCCAGCCCTTTGACAGCAAGGTACCGGTGGTATCCGCTGGTTCGTTCTTTATCTCGATTTCGAATGCGGATTCGACTTTATCCCAACAGGAAAAATCATTTTGGCCATCCGCGGACCAAGAACAGCCAACCCATTGTTCTTCGTTGAGTGCCTCGGCATAGATGGCCTTGCCAGAAATAAAACAGACTCGATGCTGGGGGGAGTCATCGATGACGATACTCTTCGTATCGTCAACAGACACCGGGGTTTCATCAGGATCACCATGGGCAAGTGGAATTTGTGATGTGGAGAGTAAAGGTACTGCTATGGCCAGGAGGATTCTTAGGACAACCTTGGAGGGACATCTGCTGGGTCTCATTTTCCGTATTCCTTTCTCCTTGGGCTTATCTACCGCCTATTTCCATCAAATCGATCGCCTTTCAATGAGTCGTTCTGTAAATGGATGAGGACTGGTGTCAGTATAGGTAATCTTTCTTAT
>CAZORO010000204.1:0-5712 GCA_964581845.1 uncultured bacterium | reverse complement strand
TATATTGCCATCTTTGTCTCCTAAAAACAGCTGTTCTCATCCCCTCATTAAGTCGTATCATCTCCTCACTGCCAGGAAGCATTGCCAACCGGTTTGAGACTTACTTCATAAGCGAGGTGAAAGGGTATGGATGGAGCAAGCGATTCCCTTTTCATTGATCCCCTGGGCCCGATTGAACGTTTCTCGTGGGGTGAGTTCGTGGTTTGTGGCATAGAGCATTCGGAATCCTCCGATGGTAAAGCCGGATCGGGCAAAGACATCCGGGTTATCGGAACTGAAGTGTCCGCCTGGAAGGAACGCAAAGGTCATCTCCTCAAGAGGTCAATGATCACTGGTGTCTATGGGAAGGATGTCGAGGTGTTGGTGATCGGGAATGGTGTATATGGTGCGGTGGAGGTCCCTGAAAAGGTCATACGAGATGTGGCTGAACACGGCATTCCCCAGCTGATCATCGAGAACACTCCAGAAGCCTGCCGCAAGTACAACGAGCTGTTTCGGGAGGGCAAGAAGGTATCTCTACTCGCACATGGGACCTGCTGAAGATCGTGTCGTAAAGGTGAAATGATGTAATTATCATCCTGTTCGCATGGGTCACTGGCCATACGTTAATTGAAATGCGGGTACTCCAGCAACTTTGGCGGGGATTGAAACCGGTGATTTTCCCCTCACGGCGGAAGGAGTAGAATCCCAATTGCTCGAGGACCTGTTGATCGGTGTTGAGGCTATCTGTTGGTATGATGCTCTCTCTGTTATACTCCTCGGTATGACAACCATTTAAGGGGAAGCTGCCCATGAAAGTCCATTCATTTATTGTTGTCATGGTTCTGACTTTAACTTCCATCTTCGCTGGTTGGTGTGATACAGGACGTCTTATCCCGGTTGTGGAGAATCAAATAGGACTCCAGAGCGAGGGAGTGAGTGTCAACTTGGGAGGGACTTTGAGGGAGTCCTGCGTCAAAATAACCTTCCCCATGGATTCCAAGGAAATTCTCCATCTTGATCCGGCAATCAGCCGGCGGGTTCATGGTAAAAGAGTTCTCTCCTATGAGGTAGTTTCTCCAAGGGGGAACACCCTGACCCTGGAATGGCACTTCCAGGAAAGTCTCGATCGGAAAGGTATTTTCCAAAAAGTCTCTTTCTTCCTGACACCCTCCCAACCCCTTGTTGAGGACATTCAAGTGGAGATTCCATTTCAGATAAAAGCAATTCCATCCTCATCATTCTGTCAAAATGGGAAGGATAACTCGCCAACCGTGACTTGGCCGCTGAAAAACGGCTGGGCAAAAGAAACCGATGTTAGCAAGGAGGTTGCACAAGGGGAGTATCGTCTGGGCCACGCAATGACTGGAAAAGATACCCAAGAACTCGCGCTTCCAATGCTTTTTATCGGGGCTGATAATTGGAAAGCAGGCCTTTTCACTGATCCAGAATTCAGCGTGTTGTTCTCTATTCAAGAAGCAGAACGGATCATAAAAGGTTCACTTGTCTTCCATTATGTGTGTACTGAGGTTCCGGTCTGGGGTACGGAGAGTCGCATGTTTGCTGTATGGATCACACGGCAAGCAGAATCTTCTTGCAGCTTTCCGGATTGTCTTGATGCCTGGTTCAGTCTCATGCTGCCGGTTGTTCCTCCTGGTCCTGATTGGCTCCATGAGATCGCCATGGTTGGCTATGACTATCTGAGTGATGAGGGAAAGGGATGGGAGAAAGATATTACTGTCTTGGCGGGAGAGCTTTCGCTGCATGAACGCCGTCGTGTGGCCCTCTGCCTGCATGGCTGGTATGACGCGCTGGGAGTCTATTGCTATGACTCCACCCATAACCGTATCAAGAGTGAATGGACCGCCTTTGAAAGGACAAGGAAGGTCCATTTTACTCAGATGGAACTTCGAAGACGGTTACGTCTGGCGAGATCGCTTGGGTTTCGTGTGCTCCTGTACTTCGGGGATGGTCTCGCCGCCGATAGCGGAGTTCCGGGATATCGTGATGACTGGGCCTTCCGGGACACGAAGGGAGAACGGATCAGTGGCTGGCAGGGCCCGGACACTTTCGGTCCCACCTACCTGAGAAATCCTTCTCACCCTGAAGTGAGGCAGTGGTATCAAGGATATCTATCGGCGCTATTGGATGCCTTCGGTGAATCGGTGGATGGCTTTGTGTGGGATGAAACATTCCATGCACGCGCGGGTCAGATTGCCCACGAGCCCGAACCCGCTTACTGTGACCGCGCTATGTTCACGTTAGTCAAGGATCTCACCCAACAGGTTGAGAACTATAATCCCGAGAAAGTTTTCCTGGCCTCGGATTGCACGGGTCTTAATGGCGGCTGGGAGGATGTCCCCGGCTACGCCATGGTGGCTGATGGAACCTATCAGGACACACACTGTTTTCCGGTTGCATGGTCCTACGGCTTTTTTCCAAATTGGCGCAATGTACTTTGGAGCTGCAATTGGAGCAGCCTCTCAGGTTTCGACAAGACGCAATGGGGAGTGCGAACCTTTGGGGTTCCCGTTGCAATCTCCAATGGGTGGGGTGACGATCGCGGCCCCTCTGAATGGACCCCCGCGGAACGAGACAAGATTCTCCAGCTCTTCCGCGAACATGTAGCAAACATAAAACCGGCCAGATATCTGACCGTGGACCCCGCCTGCCTTCTCTCACAGGCTCCGTAAAGTCACTCCTATAAGATGCAGAATATTCACCAGTTGGAGTATTCCTTAAGCATCTCCCCGCCATCGCCATCCATGAACCGCAAAAACACCGGCTCAGCTTCATAGGATTCGCCAACCGCGCCACCCTTGGTGTCGACAAAAGAAAGCTCCACGCCAACAGGAGCACCACGAAGTTCGGAGGGACGTGGCCAGTTGCCATCATCCCGTGTGTTGCCGGAACTGGCGGGAATCAGCTCCAGCCGGACGAAAATATCACGATCCGTTCCACCACGGGTTCCGATGAGCACGGACCTTCCAAGGCTGGCGGAAGTAAAGCCTACCCAGGCTTCTGGGATGGTCTTGGGATAGGCATAGAACTGCTCGGGGCCCTGATCTCCCAGCCACGACATGTTGGTGAATACATTAAAAATGGCGTTGGTGGTGAATGTGGGCGGCGTAGTAGACTGAACCTGTGCATCCCCAGCCGCGGCCCGCTTCCTCCGGCCTGTCTCAGGAGCGCCTGAAGGTAACACCATTTCAGTCTCTTTCAGCTGCCCAAACACCTTCCCGAGACCTTGGATGCCACCTAAAAGCGGGAAATAGGTTTCACCGACAGCATAGGCACTTTTGTTATCCACTCTGAATGCGAATTGAATTCCTCCATCGCGCAGCTGGATAGTCATGGTAGCGGAAACAGCGAATGGTTCATGAAGATAATTCTTGAGGGGACCATCCCAACGGAGCAGCAGCTGTTTGCCCGTGAGCCGGTGAAAAGTCAATCTCTGATCCCTTCCGAAGATCCAGTTGGCCTCAAGTGTTTGCCAGGGTTCTTTTCCTGGAATGGGCAGGGAGAAACGATAGCTGCCCGCTAAACGCGGTTCAAGGAGCAGGTCCAGCCCGGCTTTCTTGTCACGTATACGGGTAATCGATCCATTGGTACGGCTCACTTCGACACGGTACAGATCATCTTCGATCTTGAATGAACGCTTTGGATCGAAAGAGGGCAACCGTTTAACCGGTTTTGAAAATCCTGGCGGGAAATTGGTGGTTCGTACTTCGTCAATACACAGCATTGAAAAAGTCTCCTGATCAGCATCATCAACAGCTTGGATGTAAACAGATTTTCCCCGGTGCTTGGAGCCATCCAGTATGACAGGAACAAAAGCAGTCGTGTTCGGCGCATATACCCGGTCGATCTCGGTACCATCCTCCAGGTTCAATGTCACATAATTCCATTTGCGTGGCTGAGCGGTTCCCATGACCGAGTTCCAACCGGAGATGAGCATCTGAACCGTGTCCTTCTTGAGCACGAATGGATTGGATTTGAGAACTCCGGTGGCCTTTTCACCTTTACCACCGCTCCAGGCCCAATGCTTACCCGCCCAACCGGAGTAGTAACCACAAGAGTTATCGACAACGTCCCAGTTGGGGTCCGCAATCCACCCATCAAATCCACCGCTTTCAAAACCACCATTAGTCACCTCGGCCTGTGCTGGCAATACCACCCCTCCACACAGCAGAGCGGCGTAAAAAAACATCTTGATGATCCGGGTTGCTGTTCTGTAGGTGTTCATCGTCCACCTCCAAGTTCTTCGACGAATACAATGCCCTCAGCCGGGATGGATAGGGTGGCGGGCAGTGTCACAGTCCGGACTTTGCGGCTGGGTATGTGAATCCGCGCCTTTCCTGCGGATGATCCGTCAAAGGCGGGGAAGGTGAGTTCACGTTTCTCCATACGGCTGTTGGTAAGAATGCAAACCCGTGATCCTTTCTCCCGATTACGGAAGACATTGTAAGCCACACCATCAGGCGGCCCACCATCCAGCGTCACCTGATTCTGTCCCAGTACCTCACCGAAAAAGACAGTGTCCTGTAGCGAGTCACGGATACGCTTCACTTCCTTGATGTAGTCAGCCAGACCGCTGAAGGGCGGCCAGTCAAGGGAGCGGCTGAAATTGAGAGGTGCAACCATCACGATATGTCCATCACGGACCGCGTTGTTCACACCCAAATAATCATAAGCCTGGTAAAGCCCGAGGGTTTCCGCATGTTCGGGAAATACCTTGCGTGTGATGAGCTGATTTCCGGTCCACCAGGTTGCTCCACCAAACTGAAGCAGGCGGTCCCAGTTGCACTCAAACGACATACACCAGTCCGGGTTGTGTTTACGGCATTCATGCATGACCTCCTGGGTCAATTGAATGGCACCTTCCCAGGTGGCTGTATCCGGGCTCATGGGACTGTCAGGGTTGTAGTCAATGCCAGCCGGAAACATCTTGTCCACATGCACACCATCGCCGCCAATACTCGCCAATTTCACGAAGTAGTCCACAATAATCTTGCGGAATTGCGGAAAGGCCAGGTTCGCCCAGGTCATGAGCTTGGGATTGCCAGCACGTGCCCACAAAGTACCCATCCCCCATCCGGCCATCCAGGTGTAACCACCATCCGCGGCCATCTCACGGTACTTGTTCAATTCGTTCTTGTACAAATCCGATTCGACCATCATCGGTTGGTAATTCACGAAGAAATAGACTTTCAGCCCCATCTTGTGACATTCACGAATGCCCTCCTCGAGCTCCTCCCAGGTACCCAGCCGTGGATCGGGTTCATAGAATGGGTAACCATTGTCATGGCCCCCCATCTGCCAACCGCTGATCTGTACCGAGTTGATCCCATGATCCTTGGCAGCTTTGGCCCATTTGGGGATGTCTTTATAGGTGTAGCTGATGGTCCCCTCGGGGAGCATGAACATGGTCATGAGGTAAAAGGATTGTTGACGGATCCAATCTTCGGCGGGCTGCACGATGCCGAAGGTCTTCTGGAACCATTCCCGGTAGACACGCCCACCCGCTGTCCAGTCTCCCTCCAGGAACCGGAGCACCACGGGTGAACCATCGAACTGCTTGCCTGGAGGAAGGAAGGGGGAATGCTGAATCGACGCAGCCAGGTCCATCGCTTCTCCTGTCCCGCTCTCGATGAACCGGTAGGCTTTGTAGCGCGCGATGGGATCATGGGAAGCAAAGTAGATGACCTTACCCAACTCTTTGCTCTGGATGCA
>CAZORO010000203.1:0-8889 GCA_964581845.1 uncultured bacterium | reverse complement strand
ATTCATTGACTTATGAATTGAATCCCGAGAATCCAGCGAATTCCTCTGGAAATAGAAGACACCTTGAGATACAACGTTCCATAAATACTATGTAACGTTAAGGAACATAATGTGGTTATTTCATTACTTCCAGCGCTTACCCAGGAGTCCTGTTCCACGATCTCCAGATTGGATGTACCGAAGAATCTCAGCCTTCGTATCGGGAAAAATCTCAAGCTCCGGGATACGTGCAATATCCATCCACTGTACATCACGAAGGACTGGGTCGGGATGTGGATTCAGGATATCTGACAGGGCTTCCGCACTGAAGATCAGATTGATCACATGGCGATGATGATCATCCGGGATTGAATCCACAATCCAGAGGATATCGTTAACGCGAATACTCAGACCGGCTTCCTCCTGAAGCTCTCTCTTGAGAGCCTCCTCAATGGACTCCCCATACTCAACTCCACCACCTGGTAACAACCAATAGCGCCGGCCCCCCTTCTCATGTTGGGCGAGAAGTATCTTTCCCACGCGGATAATCAAGGCCGCTACACGTATACGTGTACTCCTGGATTCAGCTGGCACTGGATTCCTCCATTCTGATTGAATCAAGGCGGAGGAAAGGGTGATTGAGGAATCCCATTCTGTAAAGATTATGGGCCAGGATCTGAGGAGGATGATGAAGGACCAACCGGTATCCAGACTCGAGATGTTTCCTGATGGAGGTGATCAAACAAACTGCATGAATGCTCTCTTCGATGTCGAGATTAAGGAGATCCAGAGACAGGTCTTTATCCTCTCCACAGAGTCTTTCGATCTGCGGGATGGTTGTGACTGGGATAACCGGGGGAGCTTGAGAGGGAAAAGTTTCTTTGTTCATGGACTGGTATGGTCCACCCGATGAATCTTGTTCTCAAGATAAGCACAGCTCATCCAGCTCTGATGATAGAGCAGGAAACCTGGCCTTCAATAGCGGGATAAAAAGGATTCTGTATTGCCCGCCAAACCACTACCGCAGACTTCTCAATCCACCATGAGTCATTCTATCCACAGGACTTGTGAAGAGAATGATTTGGATGCTAAATCAATGAAAGAAAGGGCTTGACATGGCGATTCCAAGATCCCTATACTTGCGGGTGACTTGGTTAGACCTGTGTTGTCGTATAATGACTCTACCTTTTTTCGGAGGAGGATTGTCGTCCCACAATATTCGAATTTGCCTGCAAAAAGGGTGCAGCTAGGCTGCGAAACGAATTAATCTGATCCACAGGAGGTAAAACGTTGTGAGAAGGTATAGCGGAATAGCAGCAATCGTCGGTCTCATAGCGCTAGTCTTGTCGCCGATGGCTGCACTCGCACTTGCGCCAATCGCAAGAGAACTACCAGACTTGCGTGGCCAAATCATCGAGGGTGGCGGTAGTGGAGTGGTTCTCAGTCTGAATGACTACGTGATTGATCAGGATAGTAGGAATCAGGCCACCAGCGGTCAGTTGCCGCTGACCTGGACCGAAGGGAGTGCGAACGTCACCGTCACGGCGGCGAACGAACTCAATGCAGTCATCCCGCCTGGGACCGCACCGGTGAATGAAAATGTGACCTTCACGGTTTCGGATGGCAGTGGTACTGATGACACCACATGCCATGTCCACACAGCCACGAGTCTTCTGGGTGGTCCGCTTGTGGACACCCAAATCGGTGGTGGGGTTGATTGGGGTGCCACAATCCCCTATTTCTGGGCGGTTGAGGGCGCGCAGACAGGAACGTTGAAGATTCCCTTTGTGTTGACAGGTGCTCCATCAACCCTGACCCTCACCACTGGTTTCACCCAGACGTCGGCCTTTGCCGCGAGCCAGGTCGTCGCCGATCCAGCCAATCCGTTGGCCCAATATATGGGCACCGTGACCAAGGTTGGAACAGATTCGACCGCTCCGCTCGGAGTTGCTGCCGGGAATCTGTCGATTGACGCGGATATCAATGGTCTGTCTATCGTCCCACTCCAGGGCTTCACTGGGTGCTCACGGGTGACAGTCACACGTCAATTCGCGGACAACAATTATGATACCTACACAGTTGCTATTGGTGACTTCCTCAATGGCTCGAATGCCGGTATCACAGGCCAAGCCAACGGCGATGCCACTATTAGCACCGCCAATGAGAACTACAACTTCGAGAATCTCACGTTGACTCAGTTCATTGGCTTTGCGACTTCAGCCGAATTCAATACGGCGGATGCGACTACACGGAGAAACGCTGTCAACAATGCACAGGCGACCAACTGGTTGGTTTATCCCACGTCCTATGCAGCGGGTAACATTGGCGTCTATACACTGCCGGGGATGGAAATCACTTCCACGGGTGTACCGGCCGCCACTTACCCGGGTGCGACCTCCGGTAATGCCCTCAAGTTGACCTTCAACCAGCCAGACAAGCAAAACATGTTCCTCCAGCATAAAGGTATTGCTCCAGACCAGTATGATCCGGGTGATGTGATTACCTTCTCTCTCAACACCTTCTTCGACCTCGGATATGCTGGAACGGCTGCTGATAACATCATCAATGAGCCGACCAATGGACTTTCCTTTATTATGACCTTGATCACCGCTCCAGGTGGTCTTTCTCAGAACCTGAACTACATTAACGTCGCACCAGATCCGAGCGTGTTAGTTGGTACGCGTAAAGGTGACATTCCAGCCGAAATCTATGGACGTGGCGGTGGTCAGATCATCAACCCGATCGCACTACTGGATGGCAAGTGGAGCCGTCATGAAGTCTCCTTCCGCGTTCCTAACTTCGGTCAGGCGATTGTCGGATCAGCCGGAACGGGTAACGTTGCCGATAACATTGGTCTTGCAGCCCAGCTCTATATTGGCCGCAACAATTGCCAAGACGGCATCGTGAACCAGGAGGTGTGGATTGACAACATCGCTATCACCCGGTGCCCAGGTGCCCTCGCCATGGCTTATGGTTCCATCGAGGTTCCGATGGTTTCGTCTGGCCTTGCTGATCAGTTCATCAGTGGCGGTGTTGTGACAGGGGCATATGCGGCTCTTTATGGAACCAATGCTCCATTGCCTGCCGCTATAGCGCGTGGCCAGGTTATCTTTGGGTCGTTCTCGCAAGGTGGAACTGGAAGCGCCGAGTTGGTTACTGGAAGAGCTCCGGCAACCTACTTTGGAAGCGCACCGGCAGCACTTGCGGATGCCGCTAACACCGCAAAGGCTGGCTTCCTTGAGGTGAACACCAACAGCGATGTCGCCATCATTGGTACGGGCGACACGGCAGTGGCTCTTGCTTACCCAGTCCTGGATGATGGTAACCGTGCCCTCGTTATTGGACCTGCGGGTAAGGCCGGCAATGTATTCACCACTCCGCTTGCTGAAGTTTGCACTGGAAAAGCGAAGATTCAGACTCCAATACTTGATCTCGCCTTGTCGAGCAACGCCTGCCTGCCTGGACTCCGTGTCGATGATGTGATCTTCAACGGTGGTACAGGTGGTGATGCTGGTGGTATGAATGGCGACCTGCAGCCGAATCGAGTGCTGGGGAACATCTCTGGTGTGTTTGGCGTTCGTTGGTTCACCAAGAGCAATGCGCCGAGTGTTGCCTACAACCCGAACCTCAACATTCAGCTCCTGAATGGTGATGGAATGTGGGGTCTTCTAGGCGTACGCAAGGCTTCCGTTCTACCATCGGATGACAATGCCGAAATCGCGGATGATGCGTGGAGCGATGACTACGCGAGTGGTTCATTCGTTACCTTCAACTCCAACAGAAGGTATTATGATATCGTCCTCAACAACCAGACAGGTGGCCGTACTGCCATTAATGGCAAGACCCCAGCCGCTACGTTGTCTGGTCTGACAACCAACAACCCAGGCGCCCAAATGGCCATGGTTAACATCAGCAAGGGCAGTGGCGCCGATGCTGCGGCCACAGTGAAGACGTACTATGCGGCAGGTGCCCCGAATGGCTTCGAGGGTATCTTCAACACAGCCGACGACACTGGATTGCCGGGTTACTACAGCTCCGCTGTTCTGTCGATCGACGAGGTCCACTTCCTGGCCGTTCGCGACAGTGGCGCATTCTATGATGAGGCTCTTCGGTAAACCTGAACCTCTCATCATTGACCCTTCGCAAGGAAGGGCTGGTTGAATCATCTCAGGGGGGCGGCATTGATGCCGTCCCCCATTTGCTATAGGCCATCCCTTCATACAGGGTTGTTTTCCAGGCCAAGAACAAGACCATCTATTCAGACAATCATGCCCACCACCTCGGACCTATCGCTCATCAAACAATTGGTTTTCCGGGACCTGGCCCTACGATATCGCTCAACATTCCTCGGTTTCTTCTGGTCTTTAGCGCATCCATTGGCGCTTATCACCCTCTTCTATGTAGTGTTTGAAAAGATACTGCCCATCCGTGGTGCCATGAGCGGACTTCCTGGAAATTTGAATTACGGCCTTTTCCTGGCTGTTGGGATTACCTCCTGGTCCTTTTTTTCCGGTTCCGTGACGCAAGGGATCTATTCCTATCTGGCACAAGCTCATCTCATCAACAGGGCACGTTTTTGGCGTCCCGCCTTACCACTGGGTGGAGTGCTTTCACAATGGGTTCATTATTGCTTTGCGCAGATGATTCTGGTGGTTATCCTCACAGCCTGTGGCACGGCACACGTATCATGGCCGATTCTCTGGCTGGTACCATTGAGTCTGCTGGAATTGGTCCTGATGTTGGGTATCGTATGGATCCTTGCGGGTTTACAGGTCTACGCGCGTGATACCGCACAATTCATTGAACTGGCGCTCATGGCCACTTTCTATGCCTCCCCAATCATTTATCCAGCCACGCTTGCATCAAACATCCTGCAACCTCATGGGCTAGATTTCCTTTATTGGTTGAACCCCTTGACCGCTCTTCTGACTGCACGGCAGTGTCTTCTGTTAGAGGGTTTTTCCGATGCAGTCTTGATTCCAGGTCCGGGTATAGTGATGATTGGTGGGGCTCTGATTGTGTTGGTTGTGGTTCCACTGGGTTTTCTTGCAATGTTCATAAACCACAAAATAGACCGGGGAATAGTCGATAGGCTGTAAAGCTTCGATGAGTTCTCACACGAAACCTGGAGATATTGAGTATCACACGTGAACAGCGAACAGGATCTACGCGGAGTCTTTGAGGAAACATCAAGATCCTCGCCGCTGTCTGTTCTCAGTCCAAAGCCACTTCCCCCCAAGGGTATGCGTTTTCTCTTCTTTGCCTTGATAACCAGCATGGCCTTGATTCTGGTCCTGCTTGTGGTGATCGAACTGACTCTGCGAATCCTGGGTATTGGAGCTCCGGTTCCCTCTCTCAATCCCAGGATCTTCAAATCAGATCCCTCAATGGGAGTGACCCTGAAAGCAGACTGGAGGGGTGTTTTCGCTGGGGTGGAAGTCTCGACTAACTCCCGGGGGTTTCGTGGTCCAGAGATTCCCTCTATGACAGGAATACAAAACCGGATCCTCCTTGTGGGGGATTCTTTTGTCTTTGGTTATGGTTTGGCGGAAGAAAATACTTTGCGGAATCATCTGGAGACAGCGCTCAAGAAAATTTTCCCCGCCTCGGAAACATACGTCATCAATGGGGGAGTGCCTGGTTACAACCTGGTTCAGGATGTCTCTTGGACTCTGAAAACCGGATTGGATCAGATGCCGGACTGGATCATTCTGTCAGTTGTGCCCAATGACCTGGAGCCCCCGCTCTGGCTCGATGCCAAGACAATTCCCAATTCAGGGGATGCCAAAACCTGGATCGATTGGATCCGGGATGACCCAAGAGTGATGGAGTTGCCGGGCGCCAAAAGTTTTTATCTTCTGAATCTGGTGCAAAGGATCGTTAAGCTAACTCTCCCGGGGCAACGATCACTTGCCAAAGATTACATCCACTTCTGCAACGAAACTCTCTTTTCAACAATGGCGTGGCCCCAAGCACAGGCTGCCTTACTAAGACTTAAAGAGGTTGTTCAGGCACGGGGGGTTCCTTTAACGATTGTGTTATATCCGGTCCCTTTGAATTTGACGTCCGCGCCGTTTGGCCCCTTCAATGAAAAAATAACCCGCTTTTGCCAAGACTCCGGTTTGGATGTGTTAGATCCCTCCGGGGAATGGACAGAGTTTCCAGAGAGACGATTGCGTTGGCATCCGGATGATCTGCACCCCAGTGGTTTCGCTAACCAATTGATGGCGGATTACCTTGTTCGCAACTCTCGAATAATGTCCAGCCAGTAGTAGGCAAGCTGGCTTCAATCAGCTTCAGGCCGTATCCAAAAGCTTCCCATCCAATTCCGGTCTGCATGAAAGGAGGGAACCGCCTTCTCGACCTCATGAGGATGGCGGAGCCGCATGTATGCGCCGGGCCATACGATCCGGAACCGCTGGTTAAAGGCGAGAAAGGCTTGGAGCAGGTATTGTTCGCACCAGAAACGTCCCATCTGTTTGACCCAGATCTCGGGGTATTCCTCTGGAAGGAAGATATCATGCAGATGGACCAGTACACCCGCCTGGAGACGTGGAAGCACCTCAAGGAGGATCTTGACCACATCACTTCCAATGCGTACCACGTGACTGGAGTCAAGGAAAAGGATGTCGTTCGCCCCCAGACTTTGGAAGATATCCCATCCGGAACTCTCGATGGATTCCTTGTGAAACCTGATTACCTCTGGCATGGAATCCTGGATGCCTTGCATGAAGGGCCTCGGATAGGGGTCCAGACAAGTTAATTGAGGTAGGGGTCCTGGGGTTGATGCTAGGTTAGTTTTCAACGCCTGAATCATGAGCAGTGTGCTGTATCCCGATCCGATCTCGAGAATCCGCCTGGGCTGAAAGTGCCGTACCATGCAGTAAAGGATCTCCGCGTCTCCAGCTGATAGGAATCCATTGTTCAGGTAGAACTCGTGTGGATTGCTGGATGGCTCCAACCGGAAAGAGGTGTACTCATGGTGGAAATCTTCATGGAAGGTTCGCAGAAGGTCGAGATAGGCTTGATCCTCAAACCGTACCCCCACCATCTCGCTGGGGTGTTCCCATAAAGACTGAGGGAGGGTGCGTGTATCGGGAATGGGTTCATAGAAATGGACAGGAGTCACATGGTAGCCAGCCTCCTGCCACAAGTCGAAGAAGGCCTTGTCTCTCATGATTCCCGCGGGTAGCCAATGTGCCAGTAACCGGGCGGCTCTCTCTCTTAACATGGCGTCTTAGTCAAATTCCGTGGGCCACTCCGGATGCCGCATCATCTCGAAGAGCCGTTTGATCTGCTCTGGAGTGGTTCGTGACAGGGATAGCTCTGGCATCTCCTCCTCGGCGTAGAAATCCACTCCCCCAGTTTCCATGCTTGAACAAGGTTCTCCTCCAGTAATCTCACACTGGATGAAAATCTTGTAAATGTGAAAAGGATAGGGGGGGATATGAGGGTGTTTACTGCGGTCATAAACCGCCAGAAGCCGGATGGGTTGGGTCTCATAACCAGATTCCTCCCGGATCTCACGGCATACAGCCTCGCGCGGTGACTCGCAGACATCGGCCCATCCACCGGGTAGAGTCCATCCTCCATCCTCGAGCTCCTTGACGAGGAGGACCTTGTCCCCGTTAAAGACCACTCCACGAACGTCGACCTTCGGAGTTGCATAGCCGCTCTGCTCCCTGAATAGATCCAGGACCTTCTGAATGCTGGTGCCCGATCCACCCGCCATCATCTCCGCGGCGATGACTTTTAGAGCCTCATATCTCTCCAGGTCATAATGATTCTTGCAGTATGTGAGTCCAATCTGGGCGATTGCTTGCAGGCGTTTGGCCCATCCCAGCCACTCTGGTTCCATGGTTATTTTTGGTTCCATCCGCTACTCAACCAACCATTCCCGGTTTTATCCGGCTGTCCCGGGCCATCCATGCACAGAGAAGGAAAAGGAGGAATACCGCCGGAAGAGGAGCGTTGAGATAGAGGAGAACTGGACCATGAAGAAGGGAATCAGAGGGCCAGAAGTACTTCCATTTCCAACTCAACACCGCCCAGATCACTGCAGCCAGCGTCATCTCCCCCTCCCCAGCGCCGGATTGTGCGATTCTCGAAAAAAGAGTGAACCAGCATGGCAGCGCCAGAACCAAGTAATGATCCCAAAAAAGACTGGGGATCAACAGCATCCCCAGAATCCACGCTGACATCTCCATCTCAGGATCCTCATCACGGCGCTGGATCCGGCAACAAGCGAGACAGATCCCCAGAATGAAGAGCGCCCACAGGATGCAAAGGAGATACGCCACTGGCCCCAGGCTTAGCCAGGGTTGTGTCCTTGGATTCGTGGCGAACAACCTGTATACGAGCGCGGGAAATCCGATGTTCCCCGGATCTACATAAAAAGCGGCTCCTTGGTCACTCCATGTAGAGGAACCATAAGCCATGTCTCCCAAGACACCCAGGTAATCAAAATTGGGCTGGAGCCCAAAATGAACAGCGGGCAAAAGGATCAAAAAGAGAATGGTCACAATAGAGCAGAGAAATGCTCCCCATTCGCGTTTCCAACCTAACCACACGATGAGGAAGGCGGGTTGAACCTTGATGAGCGCGGCCAGCCCAATCAACGCGCCAGCCATTTTTCTGGCCCCATTCCGCCAAAGCATGAAGATCAACGAGAACAGGAAGAGAAGGACATGATTCAACTGCCCAGCGGTTGTGGACCTGAAGAGGGGGAAGAAAAACGCAACCGAACCAATCAAGACGGTAAGCCAAGGCAGCGGTGGACAGCCGGAGGGATGCCCTAGAAAAAGAGCCAAAGAGGTAACCAAGAGCAGCTGGCTGCCCCAGAACCAGATCCGTTTGACACTCTCGTAATCAACTAATGTCAACCAGCTAAAAAAGTAACCTGTGAAAGGG
>CAZORO010000202.1:4563-8917 GCA_964581845.1 uncultured bacterium | reverse complement strand
GGAGCGTTTCCTGGAAAGGAACAGGTTGGTCAAGCAGGGTCTCCACCTTTTCTCCAGGCATCTGGAACTTCTCCGCCCAGAAGGCACATAACCCTTGCCGGTCAGATCCAAAGACCGACCTTGCTTTACGGTCATAAGCTTCGACCAGATGGCGTTCGGTTGGATTTCCCGAGGGAGTCATCGGCAACAGCTCCGCCATGTAATCCAGCTGAACCTTTCCGAGGAAGGGATTCAGACGGGCGATCATCGATCGATTCCGGTCCTGGGCAATCCGCTTAAGCGATGTCAAGGTGGCATGAGCGGTGGTTCCAGGCTGAGGAAGGCGGTAGCAGCCAGTCAGCATGAAGTAGGCGATCCCAGGCTCTCCTGGTGAGTTGATCACATCCGAGGCGTACTCCTTGATGAAGACCCGTGACTCCAAACCCGCCACAGCCTTGATTCCGAGCAGATCCCCGGCCTCAAGTACTTCCTCCACCGCATCCATGACATCAAAATCAACCGAACCAAAGACCTCCCAACCATCCTCGATGGCCTCGTAGACCAAGCGCGAAGGACTCCAGCCTTTTGAGTTATAGGAATGAAATGTATGGCAGTGCAGATTCACCCAAGGACGTACAGGGGCGGGTACCCACTCTCCTTGGGTACGCATCCTGGAAAGCTTCTCAACAGCACTCCGGCGCTTCGAGGAATCGAAGTCGTCTAGCTGATTCAGCAGGTTCTGGTCAACACTCACTTTTGTCTCTCCTCACCAGATTATTCCCTGCATTCTAGCAAAGGGGAGCTACTCCGGAGAGGGTTGTGCCCATCCGGAAAGGAGTGTGAGCCGTATCCTCAAGTCTTCTCCCCTGCTACCCCCATCTCCATGAGACTGCTAGGATTCCCTGCATTCATCGAGGAGGTAGATATCGTGCGAATCACATTTCGTCTGTTCCTGGTAATGTGTGTTGTGTCAGTTTTCTGCGGCGGAACGATGGCGGTTCAATACGAAGCAACATGGGAGTCACTTGATAGCCGTCCGAATCCCGCTTGGTTCGATGAAGCCAAATTCGGGATTTTCATTCACTGGGGTGTTTATTCGGTTCCAGCTTGGAGCCCCAAGGGGAAGTACGCCGAGTGGTATTGGAGTGACATGATGGACCCCAATGGAGACACCTGGAAATTCCATGCGGCAACCTATGGCGAGAAATTCAAGTATCAGGACTTCGCCCCTCTCTTCAAGGCCGAGATGTTTGATCCAGTCCAATGGGCGGATATCTTTGCCAGGTCCGGCGCCAAGTACATCGTCCTGACATCGAAACACCACGAGGGCTTCTGTTTATGGCCCAGCCCGGACAGCTGGAATTGGAACAGTGTCGACATCGGCCCTCACCGGGACCTTTGTGGTGACCTGACCAAAGCGGTACGGGATCGGGGCCTCAAGATGGGTTTCTATTACTCCCTTTATGAATGGTTCAATCCAATTTACAAGAACGATGTGGCCCGCTATGTGGATCAACACATGCTCCCGCAACTAAAGGATCTCGTGAATCGATACGAACCCTCCCTCATTTTCAGTGATGGCGAATGGGATCACCCCAGCCAGACCTGGCGGAGCACCGAGTTCCTGGCATGGCTCTACAATGAGGCCAGATGCAAGGATGATGTGGTCGTGGATGACCGCTGGGGTAAGGAAACACGTGGATACCACGGAGGTTACTATACCACTGAATATGGTCACATTTACAACGCACCAGCGGATGCTTTTGCCAAACGGAAATGGGAGGAGTGCCGTGGCATGGGCGCCTCCTTTGGTTACAGCCGGAATGAAACCATCGATGAGTACAAATCAGGCAAGGACATGATCCACTTGCTCATCGAACTGGTCTGTAAAGGGGGAAACCTCCTCCTGGACATTGGTCCTACCGCGGATGGACGTATCCCAGTGATCATGCAGCAACGTCTCTTGGAGATCGGCGACTGGTTGAAGGTCAATGGTGAGGCGATCTATGGAACCCAACCCTGGAGAGTCCAAACCGAGGGAGAAACAGTCCGGTACACCACCAAGGGAGACGCCGTTTATGCCATCTTCCTCACATGGCCGGCCAATGCTGTCACCCTGGATGCGCCCAAGACTAAGGGGAATTTACAAGCCACCCTTTTGGGCTCATCAGATCCAGTTACATGCAAAGAGGTGGAAGGCAAAGTTCACCTAGCGTTCCCATCAGGCACGCCTGGAACCCAGGCTTCACAACACGCTTATGTGGTCAAGTTGACTGGAGTCGAATAAATCTTTTTCCAGACAAACCTAGCCCCCCTCCCAACCCTTTGGAATGGGAGGGGGGATTCCTGTGTCATTCTGACTCACCCCCTCCTTTCCAGAGCCTATTTCCTCTCAAATGGTTCTGAAAAACTGCTCATAACCATTTGTAATCACTGGCTTTACAAACCTACATCTGTCTTGGCATATCTCTTGTACATAAAGTCAAGTTGAAACAATGTATTGGAGGAGAAATAAAGACAATGGATCCAAACCGTCTGACACAAAAATCCCAAGAAGCCTTGCATGAGGCACAAGCCACAGCTATCCGGTTTGGACATATTGAGGTGGATGGAGAACACCTCTTCTCTGCCCTACTCAACCAACCTGAAGGATTGATCCCGCGCTTAATCAGTAAGATGGAAGTTCCACTCCCTTCGTTGATTCAAGCCTTTGAACGGGAGTTGGCCTCGCGGCCACGTATGTCCGGCCCTGGGGTGGAACCGGGCAAAGTCTATGTGACCCAGCGCCTGAACCGTGTTCTGATTCAAGCAGAGAAAGAAGCCCAACGCCTCAAGGACGAGTATGTCTCTGTGGAACACTTGGCTCTCGCTCTCTTTTCCGAGGGACCTGAGACACCCATTAACCGGATCCTCAAACAATTCGGCGTGGATCGTCAAAAATTCCTTCAGGCCCTTACCGAGGTGCGAGGCAATCAGCGTGTCCAGAGCGCCAATCCAGAGGCCACCTATGAGGCCCTGCAACGTTATGGACGTGACCTGACACAGGAATCCCGAACTGGAAAGCTTGATCCGGTTATCGGACGCGATGCCGAGATCCGGCGTGTCATCCGTATCCTTTCGCGAAAAACCAAGAATAACCCCGTTTTGATCGGTGAACCCGGAGTCGGAAAGACCGCCATAGTGGAGGGGCTTGCTCACCGGATTGTACGCGGGGATGTCCCCGAGGGTTTAAAGGACAAGACCGTCTTCTCGCTCGACTTGGGGTCATTGGTTGCTGGAGCCAAGTACCGGGGCGAGTTTGAGGAACGTCTTAAGGCGGTACTGCAGGAGATCAAACAGAGCGAAGGACGCATTCTGCTGTTTGTGGATGAGCTCCACAACATTGTGGGAGCCGGTAAAGCCGAGGGGGCGATGGATGCGGGCAACATGCTTAAGCCGATGCTGGCGCGTGGTGAGCTGCACTGCATTGGTGCCACAACGCTCGATGAGTACCGTCAGCACATTGAGAAGGACGCGGCACTTGAACGCCGTTTCCAGCCGGTGCTGGTTGAGGAACCCAGTGTCGAGGACACCATCTCAATCCTTCGCGGCCTGCGTGAACGTTACGAGGTTCACCACGGTGTCCGAATTCAAGACAGCGCTCTGGTCGCCTCGGCGGTCCTTTCGCACCGTTACATCAGTGATCGCTTCCTTCCCGACAAAGCCATTGACCTGGTAGATGAGGCTTGCGCCACCATCCGGACCGAGATCGATTCTCTTCCAGCCGAGTTGGATGAGATCACACGGCGTATCATGCAACTCGAAATCGAGGAGGCCGCGCTCAAAAAGGAAAAAGATCGCGCCGCCAAGGAACGCCTGGAGGTGTTGCGCAAAGAGCTCTCCGAGCTTAAAGCCAAGGCCGATTCCATGCGTGCTCAATGGGAGGCCGAAAAAGAAGCTATTGGCAAGGTCCGTCAACTCCGTGAACAAATTGAATCCCTACGTGTCGATATCGAGAAGGCGGAGCGGGCTTATGACCTCAACAAGGCCGCCGAGCTCAAGCATGGACGTCTTCCGCAGATGACTGCCCAACTCGCGGGAGAAGAGAAGAAACTTAGCGAGAAGCAGGGGCTGGGAAAACTTCTGCGCGAGGAGGTAACCGAAGATGAGATTGCCACCATTGTTTCGCGTTGGACCGGCATCCCGGTGACCCGGCTGGTGGAGGGTGAGCGTGAGAAACTCCTCAAACTGGATGAGGTTCTCCACAAGCGTGTGGTCGGGCAGGATGAGGCGGTTCAGCTGGTCGCGGATGCGGTCATCCGTGCCCGCGCGGGGATCAAGGACCCGCGCCGTCCGATTGGATCGTTCATCTTCCTTGGGCCCACCGGCGTGGGAA
>CAZORO010000202.1:0-4553 GCA_964581845.1 uncultured bacterium | reverse complement strand
TTGTTTAACAAGGAAGATATGATCATCCGTCTGGATATGTCCGAGTACATGGAACGTCACACAGTCTCACGCCTGATTGGTGCGCCTCCGGGGTATATTGGTTACGAGGAGGGCGGCCAGCTCACCGAGGCGGTACGGCGTAAGCCTTATGCGGTGATTCTCTTCGATGAAATCGAGAAGGCACACCATGATGTGTTCAATGTCCTGTTGCAGATCCTCGATGATGGGCGTGTCACCGACAGCCAGGGACGGACGGTCGACTTCAAAAACACAGTCATCATCATGACCAGCAACATTGGTTCGCACTATCTACTAGAAGGAATCGGCCACGATGGACATATCACCGAACCGGCTCGCCAATCAGTCATGCGGGAGCTTCGCCAGGGATTCCGTCCAGAGTTTTTGAACCGTGTGGATGACATCGTGCTCTTCAAGCCACTCACGGTCGCCGAGATCGAACGCATTGTGGAACTGCTGGTGGGAGACCTGCGCCGCCGGTTGTCGGATCGGCGGATTGAATTTGTGCTCACGGATTCCGCTAAGGCTTTCATTGCCAACAAGGGCTACGACCCGGTGTATGGCGCACGGCCCCTCAAGCGCTTCCTACAGCATGAAGTCGAAACCCGTGTAGGACGTGCCCTGGTGGCTGGCGATATCCTGGATGGAGCAACCATCACGCTGGACTCAGGGCCGGAGGGATTGGTGGTCAAGCATGAGAATCCGGCGGGAGATGGAGGACAAGCGGCGTAAGTGAAACACCACCGACTAGAAAGCGGTGGTGTTTCACTTAGCGTCTTTTCTTTTGCGAAGCCTTTTCCTGTTGCTCTAACCTTTCCACATCAGCAATATCTTGAGAACGTCCCGCAGCCTTTTTATTCCGTATAAGATGCTCTCTGGAAAGGACAAAAATTTTAAGACCCTCAACGACGACCTCCATCTTATGTGCCCATGCCTCATCGAATTCCACAGCCTCGATGGAGGTAATCACATCGATCCGTGAAGGTGGAAGTCCCACTTGAATAATCAGATCAGGAGTTTGAAAATCTTCTATGGAAATATCTTTGATAGGAGCACCAAACTTAGAGAGTGCCCTCCACACTTTCTTTGCGTTCTCAGGAGAACACCGAATCCATAAATCGATATCACCGGTGGCTCGTGGCAAACCATGAGCCGCCACCGCTTGGGCTCCCACAAGAAGGAATTCAACACCCTCTTCGCAAAATTCTGATAGGACCTCTCGAAAGTGAGGATTCACCAATCGGTCCTCCCTTCTCATCATCATTCAGATGTTTCCGGATTTCCTTCCCTGCCTCAAAGAAAGCCCATGCATCCTGAGTAATCTCCCAAACCATATTCAACCTTTCCGCGGGAGTTGAGTCGTGGGGGGAAAAATCCTCATCCGTGTCATGGAGATGTTTGGTGCGGATGTTGAGATTAGTCTTTGGCATTTGTGCTATTCCCTTTCATCCTCTAGATCACCCTCCTCCCAATCCAGCATCCCCGCAGCTCTTCTGGCAGCTCTTACCATCTCCACATCACGGTGGATTGCCACTAGCGCGGAAAGGCGTTCCTGAGGGGTTTGGCTCTGCCAGAACTCCAGGTCCCAGTCCTCGGCTTCCTCGAAACTGTGGGACACATGGACCACCATCCATTTACGGCGTTCGGCGGCGCGTTCCTCGAAGGTGCTCATGTGTCTTCCCTCTCACAAGAAGCATAGCACCTGCGGTTGTTTCTTCCATCAATACAAATAATCAGCGTGGTTCCTCACGCCCTCCAGTTTCTTCACGAATTCCACGATTCAACACGGATAGGCGGATGAATTCGCCACTCCAGCTTCACTCATCCAATGGATCCAGCACCTCATATCCATCCTCGGCGAAACGGGCGGTCACGGGCGCCCCCTCACCGCGGAGAGAGTGTTCGTAGTTGCGGGTGGCCACCTCGGCGGCGGCTTGAAGGATCATAGTAATCCAGCGTTGCTCACTGGCAGCGGGATAGGTTCCAGCAAGATCCTCCAGGGAGTGACCCAGAACTCTTCTGCGCAGAATGGCGAGGAAGCAGGCCGCCAGAGAAGCCTTCCCATAACCCGTCAGTTCAGCACCCCCATCGGGTGTGGGAACCTGCCCTCCAAAGGCTGGGTTGCGTGTTCTCGATCCATCACCTGTAATGGCCTCGCGGAAGCCACGGTCCTGCTGGTCGACCATACCACGCCCAAGCACACCAATGACCTCGATTTCCTGGTTAACAGCCCCCTCGAACTCCGCGGGGTTGATCCAGCTGTTGTTGAAATCCCCACGCATCCCATTGTCATAGGTGATGTTCACATTCATGGAGTCCCAGGTGTGAATAGGTCCCTTCTTCTTGATCGCGTAGGGGTCACGCCCATGCTTGGCGGCAACCAAGGGACCAAACTCATCCCAGTGTTCGAGCAGGTTCCGTTCTCCAGTGGCATATAAAGCCACGGGCCGGACATTCAGGTAATGCTCCACCACATCGAGCCAGTGACAGCCCACATAAGTGAAAGGATTGGATTTCTCCGCCCAGGCGAAAACCTCCGAGGAGACAGCGAGAGGTTCCTCAAGCACGCAACGAACCCGGTTGAGGGGACCATATTTGGGAACTGATTGGGTCATCATATGGCGGACAAAGGGGTCATAACGCTTGTGCATATCGACACCCACAATCCGGTCTTTATCCCTGGCGGTCTGGATGATGTGGTCGGCCTCATCCAGGGTCAGGCAAAGCGGTTTCTCGGTGATGACATCCGCGTCTGCCTCCAACGCGGCCAGGATCGCCGGAGTGTGAAGGTGATCTGGAGTTGCCACAATGAGAACATCAGGCTTCTCCTTCTCCAAGATCCCCTCCCAGACTTTTTTTCCGTAAAAAACTTTGGGGGCTTGTTCTCCCAGTATCCTGGAAACACGTTCACGGATCTGGCCGGCGGTGCCTGTGGACTCGGAGCGTGTGCCGATGGCGCAGAATTCGATGGCAATCGAGGCCACCCCGGGTGCATACCGGCTCATGGCGATGCTCGAGAGCGCTCCGGCAATGCCTCCCACACAGAAATCAATCAATGTAGGACCGATGATTTCATCGAAGAACATACCACCGCCGACAACGGCAACACGGATGGGGTTTGACATTGGAAGAGTCCTTTCAAAAAAAAACAGTTCCCCCCCTGGGTCAGGCTTTGTTACCAGACTACCGGAATACCACATCCTCGAATTCGAAGATCCCGGCTTACTAAAGGAACTCCCAACACATGGGCTGTGGCGGCAATGATTCGATCAGGCCTATCGGGAACGTGGTCTCTTGAAATGTGATGGCATCCCAAGTCAATTGCCTCGTCCAAGGGAACAATAAGAAGATTAGCATTTGGATTCTGCAATGTAGCAAGCACCTTCTGGAAACTCCATTCAGGGATCCAATCCTTCTCCACAAGATAAGTCATCTCAACCAGGGCAATTGATGGGATATAAGTTGGTGCACCTTCCACCACTCCCAATTCCAGAGCGGCTTTTGCTTTGGGAGAAAGCATTCCGGGATCAGAAATTGACCAGATGAGCACATGAGTATCGATTACCAGGGCTCCCATGGGTCATCCGATATCACGGGGAAAACATCCCCACATTTCCCGTCTAGCTTCCGCGATATCCTCCTCAGAAATATGGATCCCATCATTGGCACAAAGGCCTATCCAGTTAAACGAAGGCTTGGGGTTCTCCTTGGTTGCAGACATTTTTTTTACGAAAGCCCGAATTTCAACCTACTTTTCTACAGGAAGATCGCGGACAATTTTGACGATTTCATCGACCACAGTCATTCACACCCTCCTTCTGGTGGAAAGGATAATCTGACGGTAAGTTATGTGAAAGGGATTCTCTGTTGGTGTCCTGAGTCGTGAACCTTGGTTCCACCCGCGGCATCTATTCTTTGGCCCTCATCTGAGCCGAAAGAAAAGTATTCTTCAGCAGCATCGCGATAGTCATCGGGCCTACTCCTCCCGGCACTGGTGTAATCATTGAAGCGCGCTGGGAGGCCTCCTCGAAAGCGACATCTCCCACCAGTTTCTGCTTGGATTTACCCTCTACATCGATGCGGTTGATCCCAACATCGATCACCACCGCGCCGGGACGGATCCAATTGCCCTGGATCATCTCCGCCTTTCCAACCGCCGCAACCAGTATATCCGCCGAGTGACACACAACCTGCAAACGCTCGGTCCGTGAGTGACAGACTGTCACTGTGGCATGACGATTAAGGAGGAGCATGGACATGGGCTTGCCAACCATGTTGCTGCGTCCCACCACCACAGCTCTTTTCCCCTTGATCTCGACACCCTCCCGGTCGAGGAGTTCCAGGACTCCCGCCGGAGTACAGGAGACAAAACGAGGGTTCCCTATGGCTAGGAGCCCGATGTTCTCGGGATGAAGTCCATCTACATCTTTTTCAGGCATGACAGCCTGTACCACAAGTTGTGCATCAATTTGTTTGGGAAGCGGCAACTGGACCAGAATTCCATCCAAGGTCTCGTCCCGGTTCATCTTCTCGAC
>CAZORO010000201.1:1241-8928 GCA_964581845.1 uncultured bacterium | reverse complement strand
GGCGATCTGCTCCAAACTATGAGCCGTCTCTATTGGCTGACCGGCAAGGAGGAGTACCGGGAATGGACCTTCCGGTTGGCGGATGTTTATTTGTTGCATGACAATATTCCAGAATGGGAACAGTTACGGTTTGATGACCATGGTTGCGAGATCATTGGTGGTTTGGCGGAGGCTTACCTCATCGCCTCGAAAACAGATTCCCAACGATGGATTACCTACCGTCCCAAGATACACGCCATCATCGACCGTGTGGCGAGAGTGGGACGGAATGAGGATGGACTCCTATACAACGTAGTCAACGCGAAAACCGGCCAGGTGTTGAGCGAGGAGCTCACCGATAACTGGGGTTACAACTACAACGCCTTTCTCACGGTTGCCGGGATCGATGGTGTGGAGGAGTTCCGCGAGCCAGTCCGAAAGGTACTCTCGAATATTCACAAGTATGTTGATTACAAGTGGGAACGGGGGGGAGCGGATGGGTATGCGGATTCCATCGAGGGTTGCATCAATCTTTTGAATCGTCTCCCCGATGAGTCAGCTTTGCGCTGGGTGGATGATTCCATGGCTATCCTGCTCGCCAAGCAGCGTCATGATGGGATCATCGAGGGCTGGCATGGGGATGGGAACTCCGCGCGCACCATACTGATGTGGACGCTCATGAAGACACAAGGAGTATCAGCAGCTCCATGGCGGGAGGATCTTAGGGTGGGAGCGGTGCGGATTGCAGCCGGTTCGATCTGTCTTTCGATTCGAAGCGAGTGGCCCTGGTCAGGTACTATCCGTTTCGATCGTCCCCGCCACAAGGAGTATTTCCACATGCCCTGGGACTACCCGCGCCTTAACCAATTTCCGGAATGGTTCACCGCTGAACGTGATTGTAAGTACCGGGTTGAGATCGAGGGGCAGCCTGCTATAGAAGTGAAAGGTGATGATCTGTGGAATTATCCAGCGGAGATTCCCGCGGATACCACCTTCAGAATGACTGTGACAGGTTCATAGGGGGATTCCCCCCCCCACCCCAACCCTCCCCCGCAAGGGGGGAGGGGAAAATCACTCCCTCCCCCCTTGCGGGGGAGGGTTGGGGTGGGGGTTAGGCTTATCTCTCCTCTATACCGCCCCAGGCTTTGGGTAGCCCGCCATGCACTGGATGCCCTTATTAAGGTCCTCATCAGGAAGATCCACATCGGTGAGCTTCCCGTGCATGTAGTTGTCGAAACCTGTCAGATCCATCAAGCCATGTCCGGACCAGTTGAAGAGGATGGTCTTCTCAACACCCTCCTCCTTGGCTTTTTGAGCTTCCGCCACGACCGCAGCAATGGCATGGGAAGTCTCCGGAGCGGGGATGAAGCCCTCCGTTCGGGCCCACAGCATGGCCGCTTTGTAACAATCGGTCTGAAAGTAGGATTGCGGAGAGATCAAGCCATCCAAGATGAGACGGCTGACTATCGGAGCCACGCCGTGATAACGCAATCCACCGGCATGGATGGGGAGAGGGATGAACTGGTGACCCAGGGAATGCATTGCCAGTAATGGGGTCATCCCAGCTGTATCGCCATGGTCATATGAATAAGGCGCGCGAGTCATCGTGGGACAGGCTTTTGGTTCGACCGGAATGATATCGATTTTTTTGCCGTGAATCTTGTCCAGCACAAATGGAGAGGCCAGTCCCGCGAAGTTAGAACCACCACCCACGCATCCAATAACAATATCAGGATAATCGCCTGTGGTTTCCAACTGCTTCTTGGCTTCCAGACCGACGATGGTTTGATGCAGCAAGGTATGATTGAGTACGCTACCCAGGGAATAACGAGTGTCATCGCGTTGAACTGCAACCTCGATCGCCTCGCTAATCGCGATTCCCAAAGATCCTGGGCAATTCGGGTCTTGTGCAAGAATCGCTTTCCCGGCCTGGGTTGTATCACTTGGGCTGGCGATGCAATCCGCTCCCCACACCGCCATCATCAGTTTGCGGAAGGGTTTCTGGTCAAAACTGATCCGGACCATATACACCTTGCATTCCAGTCCAAACATCGAACAGGCCATAGCCAAAGCGGATCCCCACTGACCCGCTCCGGTTTCCGTAGTTAACCGTTTGATCCCAAATGCTTTGTTGTAATAGGCTTGGGGGACAGCGGTATTGGGTTTGTGACTTCCCGCTGGGGATACACCCTCATGCTTGAAATAAATCTTAACCGGGCAGTCCAGGGCTTTCTCGAAAGCGAAGGCACGCATCAATGGGCTGGGACGCCACTTGGCGAAAATGTCGAGCACGGGCTCAGGAATATCGATCCAACGCTGTGTGCTCATTTCCTGCTCGATAAGGTTCTTAGGGAAAACCGGCTCGAGCATTTCCGGCTTGATTGGTTTCCCATCCGGGCCGAGTGGCGGCGCCAAAGGTGTGGGCAAATCCGCCACTAGGTTGTACCACTGACGTGGGATCTGATCGGGATTAAGATAGATTCCTTTAGGCATGGGGGTTTTTCTCTCCTGCTCTACAGATTTCCTTCCGTATTCACTGACCTGATTACGGTTTTATTGTCAGAACCAAACACCTTGCACAGTAATCCGCTTGAGGCAAGGAAAACCTACTCCGAGGGTGTCTCTGTTTCTGGCTCAGATACCTGTGGCGGAGCGGTTGGACGTTCCGAGGCGAACAAAGGCTCCAGCCCAGGCTCCGTGGAGCCTGAGACACTCACCTTCAGATTGGCTGTCACCTTGGGATCCACCTTGATGCGGACGGTATGTTCTCCCAGCTCGCGAATTGGGTGCTCCAAGATGATCTTACGCCGGTCGATGTGGATCCCTTGCGCTGCAAGTGCTTCCGCAATCTGATGGGTGGTGACGCTTCCGTAAAGCTTATCCTTTTCGCCCACACGGGCCTGGATCTCCACTTCGGTGATCTCAAGCCGGTCGCGAAGATCCTCGGCTGTGCGCAGCTCTTTGAGACGGCGTTTCTCGGCAAGGCGCTTGAGATGCTCCAATTGCCGCTTCATTCCCGAAGTGGCGGGGGCGGCTAGATCACGCGGGAACAAATAATTCCGGGCGTATCCATCCTTTACATTGACAACGGAACCGGCCTCGCCGAGATTGTCCATCGTCTGTCTGAGTATGACCTGCATTGCTCTCCTCCAATAAAACTACGGCACCTCTTTCTCTGAACTGGGCCAGAGGAGGGTGTCATGGGCTTCCTCCATTTGCTGCGCGGGATAGTCCAGATTACAGTGGAGACCCCTGCTTTCGCAGCGGGAAAGAGCGCACATTACCACAAGAAGCCCTGTTTGTACAATATTCCGGAGTTCAATCACATCCACCGTGGCGTATCCCTTGGCGAAATAGCCATCCACTTCACGTTTAAGCAGATTCAAACGTTCCTTTGCCCACTCTAAGCGGTCAGTCCTGCGGACAATCCCCACATAGTCCCACATGAGGCTACGAACCTCGCCCTTGCAGTGCTCGATGCGGACACCCTCGACATCACCATGGGGATTGAACTCTTTGACCCAGCCTGGGTGCTCTTGGATAGGAGAGGGAGGCTTCAAATTGGAGACCATGGCTGATTGGGCCGCGCGATGACCGAATACGAGAGCTTCCAGAAGGGAGTTACTGGCTAGACGATTGGCGCCATGGACACCGGTACAAGCCACTTCTCCCACCGCATAGAGTCCCGGTAGTGTGGTCTTGCCTTCACGGTCAGTGGGGACTCCGCCACAGGAGTAGTGTGCTGCGGGAACTACCGGGATAGGCTGCTTGGGCGGAAGGACACCATGTTCACGGCAGTGCTCATTGATCGCTGGAAACCGGTTAATGAAAAACTCCTCGCTCATGTGTGAGCAGTCGAGGAACACATGGCTCTCACCATGCCGTTTCATTTCAGAGTCGATCGCCAAAGCCACCACATCCCTCGGAGCCAGGCATCCCCTGGGATCATGATGCTCCATGAAACTCTCGCCGTTGATCCTACGCAGGATGGCCCCTTCTCCTCGAACCGCTTCGGAAACCAGGAAAGTCTCTCCTCCCGGATTGTAAAAAGCGGTGGGATGAAACTGTACGAATTCCAGGTTGGAAACCGGCAGCCCCGCACGCCAACTCATCGCCACTCCATCACCTGTGGCGATCTGTGGATTCGTGGTGTGCTGGTAAACACGTCCCAGCCCCCCTGTAGCTAAAATAATAATGGGGGCCCGGAAGACCTTGAGTTGTTCCCGGTTGGCGTCGAGCGTGTAAACCCCCGTACAACGGTGCTCGTCTCTAAAGGGTTCGACAATCAAATCAATTGCCACATGGTGTTCGAGAAAGGTGACCTTGGGATGTTCCCGCAAGCACTTCAGTAATGCCCTTTCAACCTCACGGCCTGTCAGATCCTTGGAGTGCAGGATCCTGCGGTGGGAGTGTCCCCCCTCTCGTCCGAGGTCATAGAGAGCCAGATCCTTGGGTGGAGTTCCGCCAGCTTCACTATTGGCCCGCATGGTAAAGCGGACTCCCCAATCGATCAGTTGACGGACCAGCGGGGGGCCATCGCGCACCAGATCACGGACAACTTCCTCGTTACAAAGACCCGCGCCAGCGATCAAGGTGTCACGGACATGCTCTTCGAAAGAGTCCTCCGCCGTGGCCACGCAGGCGATACCGCCTTGGGCGTAATTTGTGTTCGACTCGAAGTCTTCTTTTTTAGTGAGAATCGTGACTTGTCCATGGGAGGCGAGTTCAAGGGCGCAGCAAAGTCCAGCAATCCCGCTTCCGGTTACCAGGTAATCCGTATGAGATTCTATCATGGCAACCATTGTATACAGAACCGTGAATCAGGGGAGAGGCCCCCGGTTCGTGGATTGTGGTATTACACGCGACGGATTTTATAGGCCTTTTTCATCCTTACCATCAACACGATCATCAACATCGCAAAGACCACACTCATGCCTAGCGCTAACAGATTGGTATTCTGAATCCCCGCTTGATTATCAACAACACCGGTAATCGGATCTTTCCGGAAGAGGTAGCCGATGATTTCTTCTTGGAAGACCGGCCCGATGCTTCCGAAACCATTCACGATTCCCGCGACAGCCGTGCCATTGCGGACTCCCGCGACTTGTACCGCGGCCGCGCCGCACAGGAGAGTGTCTGGCCCATAAATCATGAATCCAACTAGGCCGCAACAAATCGCGGTCCGCATGGGGGTTGTTCCAAACAAAATCACTGAGTAATAACCCCCGACCATGCCGATCCCCATCAGGAAGCAGACCATGGCCCAGTTTCCACGAAAAAGACGGTCCATGGCCCAGCCCGCCACTACCGCCCCACCCAGACCCGCGATGTCGCAAATCTGAGAGGAGTAGGCCGCCTCCGCGTCAGTCATCCCATGGATGTCAAGAAACGCTGGCAGCCAGGAATCAAGCGCATAACGCAGGAACTTGATGCAGAAATAGGCCATACCCATAGCCAGAATGACCGGGTTGAAGGCTAGACGGCAATACTCCATGAAAGAGACCTTCTCTTCCTGGGCCGCATTAACCGTCTGTTCCTCAGTGGAAGTACCCGCCACGATCGGCTCTAAACCTACATCCTGCGGACGATTCCTCTGCCATACATACACCAGCAGCCATACGAGAATCGTAGCCAGAGTCAATCCCCAAAATGACCAGCGCCAACCGTAATGATCGAGCATAAACCCGCCCAGCGACTTCACCAGGATGTTTCCCACCATATAAGAAGTGGACCAGATGCCCATGATGGTCCCACGCTCATGAGGCCTGAGCCATTCGGAGACTCCCCCCACCGACCCCGGCCAACCGCTGGCCTGGACAAGTCCGTTAAAGAACATGAAGACCAGAAAGGTAGCGTAGGAGTTCGCAAAACCAAAGATGGTGTTGCACACCATGGAGATACCCAGGCCGCCCAAGAGCAGAAACCGAGCCCCTTTCTCACGCCCGAGATAGCTGTTCAGGAACTGGCCGATAAGATACGCCACCAGATAAGTGGTCCAGATGTGCGCGACCGATCCCAATTCCCATCCGAAATGATCGGCGATGGGTTTCTTACAGATCGTGAACGCCTTCCGGGTCAGGTAATACCCGGCATATGCGCAATAGGTCGAAATCAGGATCTTCCAACGCCAAGCGATTTGCTCCCGGGTCAACTTGCCGCCAGTGGGGGGCAGAGAGGTCGAATTCGTCACGAACAGCCTCCTGGGGTCAGGTGGAACGGAGCACTATAACCACCCAGAAGGGGTTGTGCAATGAAGGAGTGAGAAGCGTGTGATTATGGTCCTGCCCGGTAGATATCTCCACGGCTGACTGTCCCATTGGTGGGGCTGTACTCGATCCAGGTAAAAGCATCGTTCTTTTCTTTATCGGGACCCAAGCTGCAAAGATGCCACAACACCCGTGTCTTCCCCGCGAGACGGGTTAATAACTTATTGGTGATGGTATAGACCTCAGTCATGGCGGGATTGTTGAATTCAATGGCGATGTTCTCGGTGTTCTCATAAAGGAATGACCCATCCCACCAGAAGACCCCCTGGAGGAAGGGCTCTCTTGGCAGCTTCTTGAGATACGCGGTAGGTGTGGTCAACTCGGAGTGATCATTGAAACGCCAGTAATTGATGTAGTTGATATTGGGTGGTTTCTTTTTCATCAGAGCATTCACGAATTCTTGTCCTTTTCCCACCACGCTCCATCTTCCATCGGGAGGGTAGAACTTCCTGTCCACCCGGAACTGCTCCAGCGCGGTGGTCGCCGCATAGAGATCCTGTTGAACCGCCGCTACTTTGCCCCGGATCTGAGCCTCCAGAAAATTGGGCAAAGCGATCGAGATCAGGATCAGAATGATGGCGATGACAATGAGCAGTTCGATGAGGGTGAAGCCAGCTGCTTTCGCTTTCATGATAAGCATTGCCGTGGAACTCCTTATGTGACGAATGTCATCTGGGATTTCGCCACCGGACTGGTGGTGGATTCGCGTATGATAAGCTGGGTTGGGAAGATTGTCTGCCGTGGTTTTCCAGTCTCCTCGGGTGACTGAATTTGCCTGACAACCTCACGGATGGCGAGTTCACCCATATCCGCGATTCGCTGAGCCACCACGGTAATGGAGGTGGTTGAATGAGCCATCTCGGGTGAATCATCAAAAGCCACCACCGATAGATCTCCAGGAATCTCGATCCCATGTTCCCTGGCGCATTGGAGTATCCCCAAGATATCTCCGTTTTGGGCGAACAACGCGGTGATATCAGGGCGGCGTTGAAGAAGTGTCTTCAGACCATTATAGGCCGCGGAGAAGGTGGGGTCTCCAATTGCCTCCAAGAGCAAATCCGGCCTCACTGAATGTCCCGCTTGTGTGAGCGCGTCCCGGTACCCGCGAATCCGTTCCTGGTTATCGAAATACTTCATTGATTGGTGCAGGAAAGCAATGGAGGTGTGCCCAAGGGAGAGAAGATATTTCGTGGCTTCATAGGCTCCCTGATACCAGTTGGCGTCCACATAGTTTATTGGCCCCCCGAACCGGTTATTGATGACAATGTGGGGGAAACCATCCGCGGCAATCTCCGATGGAAAGGTATCCTCCAGCGTCGAAAGCAGCACCACCACTCCTGCTAACATCTTCCTTTTGAGGAAGATCCCATAATCATCGACTGACCTTCGCAAACGCTCGTTTCTGAGAATCAGCAGGTCATACCCCAGGTCGAAAGCCGTAT
>CAZORO010000201.1:0-1231 GCA_964581845.1 uncultured bacterium | reverse complement strand
TTAAAAAGGGCGCTCACATAAGGCGAGCTGAATGCGTTCGGATATTCGACCGTCACCCCAATGATATCTGTTTGGGCCACACTCAAACGGACCGAGTAATTCAGTGACTTAACCGCATCCAAAACCTTCTTTCGGATTGTTTCGCTGACATCCGGTTTGTTGTTCAAAACGCGGGATACAGTGGCGGGGCTGACCCCGCATTCCGAAGCAATTCCACGGATATTGATTTTTGGGGCATCCATCATTTGATCTTGGGTAGTGACCTGCCTCCCCTTCTCATGCTTGACAGACTCTATCCGGTTATGTTACGGTTGTCAACCGTAACAGTTTCTGACCGGATTCGAAGCCGAATCCATCGAGACTTGGTTGGGAGGAGAAAGATGCGCAAATTCCACCACTGTGTCAGCTGTATCATCGCGCTAATGATGATTATGACATGTCTTCCAGTAAATTCGGCAACCGTTGTGGTAAGACAAGACGGGCAGAATGGAGCCTATACGACCATTGAAGAGGCGATTGCCAACTCTGTGAATGGCGAGGACACCATTGAGATCCAGCAGTTCACCGAAGCCTTCAACCCAGCGGGCGGAACCCTTGACTTGTCCTGGCGCAACCTGATTTGTACCGCCTCGGAACGAGCCACCATCAACCTCAACACGGGCGGAGGACCGGGCCAGGGCCTCTTCATTGCCAACCGGACCATCCAAAATGTCAAACTGGTGGGGCTTAATGATGGAGCCACTTGGCAACGGGGCCTGGTCTGTTTTGGAAATGTGCTCGTGGATAACTGCTACCTGACCGGTTTCAATGAGGTGGGAATTGTTCTTATCGATGGGGGCAATCCCATTGATACCGGAGCAGTTATTCAGAACACTTATGTGGTCGGACCAAAGCCCCCCTATTATGGGATCCAGGTCGACACAAACGACGGCGCGGGGAAAGGTCCCGTCCGGGTGGATCACTGCACCATTGAGACGCGTGACGGGTTTTCCTTCTACTTGGTCATTGATGACACTCAAACCGACCACGATTACTCGAACCTGACAATCACGAATACGATCATGACCAACACACCTCGTTGTGTGGTGGCCGAGAGGGTTCTGAATTTGGCCTACAACCACTCCTTTAACAACTATAACCATCATTGGATCCGTGATTTCTGGTACTGGCATGACAGTGGAGATGGGAATTATGTGTTTGAGTACAACTCTCCTCTGGGTGTTGGGGACAT
>CAZORO010000200.1:0-8954 GCA_964581845.1 uncultured bacterium | reverse complement strand
CCTACCCAACCCAGTATGCCAAGCATTGGACCATGAAAGGTGGCTTGGAAGTCAATATCCGTCCGATCCGCCCAGAGGATGAACCCGCCATGGTGCGTTTTCATGAAACCCTTTCCGAGCGGACCGTCTACTTCCGTTATCTTCACACCCTCAAGCTCAGTCAGCGTGTCACCCATGAGCGCCTCATCCGCATCTGTTTCAGTGATTACAACCGTGAATGGCCACTGGTGGCGGAGTTGAAAGGGGAGAAACCCGGCGAGTACGATATTCTCGGCGTGGGACGTCTCACTAGAGGCCGTGTCGAGGATGAGGCTGAGTTCGCAATCCTGGTTACCGATAAATTCCAAAAGCAGGGTCTGGGGACTGAGCTTCTCAGCCGGTTGATCGATATCGGACGAGCGGAGGGAATCAAGCGGATTATTGGATACATCCTTCCGGAAAACTACGAGATGCAGAGAGTCTCCGAGAAGCTTGGCTTCCAGACCCAACACGATGTTCAAGAGGGTCTGGTCAAGGCCACTCTCGAGATCTGAGTGGGGGATGAATGCGGCGCCTGAGTCTCCGCCCGGATGAGGGAGCCCCGCATACGTTGGAAACGCGCCTGCGGATTGTCGTGCATGGCGCGGTGCAGGGTGTCGGATTCAGGCCCTTTATCTACAGGCTTGCCTCTGATCTTGGGCTAAAGGGGTGGGTTCGCAATTCCGCCGGGGGAATCATCCTCGAGGTAGAGGGGGGATTGCGAGAAGAGGAGGCTTTTCTTCTCCGGTTGGAGCGGGAAAAGCCTCCTCTCTCATTTATCCAAGGCTTGGAGCCTTCCTTTCTCGATCCTGTTGGATACACCTCATTTGAAATCCTCGAAAGCACCGGCGGAGAAAAACAAGCACTGATTCTTCCCGACATCGCTACATGCCCGGAGTGTCTACGCGAGTTGTTCGATCCAGCGGATCGAAGGTTTCTGTATCCTTTCATCAACTGCACCCATTGCGGTCCACGTTTCTCGATCATCGAGTCGCTCCCCTATGACCGTTCACGTACCACCATGCGTGTCTTCGAGATGTGCCCTGAATGCCGTGAGGAATACGAGTCTCCCCTGAACCGGCGTTTCCACGCTCAACCCAATGCCTGCCCAAGGTGTGGTCCCCATCTGGAATGCTGGGATAGTAAGGGGGTGATCCTGGAAACGAGACACAACGCCCTTCTGTGTGTGTGTGAGGCCATCCGGCGGGGATTGATTGTGGCTCTGAAAGGACTGGGAGGCTTTCACCTAATGGTGGATGCCCGCAACGAGGAGGCGGTGGTCCGATTGCGCTCCCGCAAGCACCGTGAGGAGAAGCCACTCGCGGTGATGGTGCCTGATCTCTCCCAGGCCAAGTGTCTTTGTGAAATTTCCAGAATCGAGGAAAGACTCCTGAAATCACCTGAGACGCCCATCGTGCTCCTGCACCGCCACAAGCCAGACAGCCTGGCCCCTTCAGTTGCTCCGGAAAATCCCAACCTGGGAATCCTGCTGCCCTACACCCCGCTGCACCACGTTCTCATGCATGAACTCGGTTTTCCAGTCGTCGCCACCAGTGGAAACCTATCCGATGAGCCTATTTGTGTTGATGAAAGGGAGGCATTGGGACGCTTGGCGGGAATCGCGGACATGTTCCTGGTCCACAACCGTCCTATCCGCAGGCATGTCGACGACTCCGTGGGGAGAGTCATCCTCGGACGTGAAATGCTGCTGCGCCGGGCACGGGGGTATGCGCCCTTTCCCATCCATCTCGCGCATACCGGACCAGCCGTTCTGGCTACCGGTGCACACCTCAAGAATGCTATCGCACTCGCCTTGGGAAAGGATGTGTTTCTGAGCCAGCATGTGGGAGACCTTGACACCCCGGAAGCATACAAAGCTTTTGTGAATGTGACCGGGGACCTGAAGGGCATGTATGAAACAGGACCAGAGATCACCGCCTGTGATCTTCATCCTGATTACCTCTCCACTCAATATGCCCTTGCATCTCAAGGAAAGGTCACTCAAATTCAACACCACTTCGCTCATATCCTGTCCTGCATGGCCGAGAATGAGGTGGATGGGCCCGCGATGGGTGTTGCCTGGGATGGAACCGGATATGGAACAGACGGAACTATCTGGGGGGGCGAATTCCTGGTAATTGAAAACGGAGATTTCCACCGGGTGGCCCATCTACGGCCTTTTCCCCTTCCGGGTGGAGATGCCGCTGTGAAGCAACCCCGCCGTTCCGCTCTCGGAATTCTCTATGAAATGGAGGGGGAAAAGGCATTCACGCTTTTAGGGAAGATTTTTCCCTGCTCTTTCGAACCCGAAGCCCTTCAATCACTTGAGAGAATGCTGATCCGTGGATTGAACACTCCTAGGACCAGTTCAGCGGGACGGCTCTTTGATGCGGTGGCTTCACTTTGCGGTATCCACCAGGTCTGCTCCTTCGAGGGGCAAGCGGCCATGGAACTGGAGTTTGCTGTGGAGGAGGGTATTCACACGGAACCAGAATATCCCTTCGACATTCACCGTAATCTTGGAAACCCAGTTATCCTGGATTGGGAACCAATGATTAGAGCTATCCTTGATGAGTTGGGATCCCAGACAACTGTTGGACAAATCGCCTCCAGGTTTCATAATACACTTGTAGCCATGATCCACGGGGTGGCGGTGGAGGTGGGAATCAATAAGGTTGTGTTAAGCGGTGGTTGTTTCCAGAACAAAGTCCTCACCACCCGGGCAGTCAACCGCTTACGCGAGGGCGGATTCCAGCCCTATTGGCATCAACGGGTCCCGCCCAATGATGGAGGTATCGCGCTGGGACAGGTTGTTGCCGCGCGAGGACAGCCTCAGTAAAAGGAGGTCTTTGGATATGGAGAGCCAGAACAGGATTTCACGGAAAAGGTTTCTGACAACCATGGGGCAGGGAGCCGGAGTCCTGGCATTAGGGAAACTGGTGGGACCATCCAGCGCGTCGGACCTACAGCTCCCTTACCGGTTTAAACAGGTGGGACAAATTCAGTCACCCTGTGCGCGGATCCGGGATCTTTTCTTTGATGCTCAGTCGAGGCTTCTGGTTGCGGGTGAGACAGGGGTACGAATCCTGACCCCTCTTGGCCATCCGGTCCAGGAAATCCCCACCCTCTCAGCGGTCCAGTCCGTGACAGTCGATCCAGATGGTTCTCTGTTCGTGGGACTGAAGCAGGAGGTCTTGTGTTTCGATCCTAAGGGAACCCAACGGGCATCCTGGCCAACCACTGGGGATAATGGGGAAGGATTTAGGTACATCACCTGTCTCTCCTTCTACGAGGACAAAATCTTCATCGCGGATGCTGGCAAACGAAGTGTTTACCGGTTCGCGAGTGATGGAGACTATATTGATTCAATTGATGGATTCCACATACCAAGCGCCTATTTCGATTGTGCGGTTGACTCCAAAGGGATGTTACATGTCGCGCATACCTCGGAGCACCGTGTCGAAACCTACGATTCAACGGGAGAATTGATCCGTAAGTGGGGTCAATACGGAAGCTCTCCGGAGAGCTTTTGTGGTTGCTGCAACCCCACCAACCTGAGCCTTATGCCTAATGGATGGATTGTCACCTCCGAGAAAGGAATCCCCCGTTTGAAGATCCATGATTCCTTTGGAAAGCTTCAAGCGATGTTGTCACCCGAGGAACTGGGGCTGAAAGAAGAGCATTCTTATCTGACTCAAATCCGCCAATCAGCCGCCGATTCACTGCCCTGCCATGATGGCTGGCCGGGGATGCCGGTGGCCATCGATCCGAATGGACGTCTAGCGGTCTCGCTTCCGGGATTGGGGCAGATCCGTTTATATGAAGTGGAGAAGCAAGGGTAATACCAGTAAAGAATGCGGTTTATGGCAACCTATCGAGGGCATATTCATAATGGCATGGTGGTACTCGATGATCCCATTGATCTCCCGGAGAGGACGGAAGTGAAGGTGAACGCGGTGAATGAGATGGAGGACCTTGAAGGGATCCATCCAGAGGTCTTGGCGATGACTGGCATCATCCCTTCTATCGATGATCCCAAGGGGGAGTATTACCGGTATCTTGTGGAGAAACACTTGTAGAAATCCACTTCACACTCTAACAATATCCTTTCTCAACTCAGAACAGTCATAGGAAATAGCCGCGACTCCAAACCGAGACAGAGACATCAGAAAAGTGACTCGGTCGACTCCCGCCAACTCAGCAGCCATCCCAGATGAAAGACGTTTCATCTCAAAGAGCTTGACCGCCATGGCCATTCTCGCCTCCTTCTCGAATTGCTCTGGTGAAGACTGAAGTGCATCAGGAAGGGTGTCCGGATAATCAATCACGAGTTGATGTGACATGAGTTCACTCTGCTTTGTGTGAGATTAGTTTGTGTCTTCTCAAATTTTACCGTATCGAGGAGGTATTCAGGAGAGAGATACCGTTCCCTACCCCACCTCCTCCCACCCGCAAGCCTCCATCGCGAAGTAAGTCAGGATCATGTCCGCCCCAGCGCGCTTGATGGAGGTCAGCGTTTCCAAAGCCACACGCCGTTCGTCGATCCAGCCTTTGCGTCCAGCAGCCTTGATCATGGCGTACTCGCCGCTCACCTGGTAGGCCGCGAGAGGGACATTAAAGCGGTCATGCACTTGGCGGATGATGTCGAGGTAAGGCAGCGCCGGTTTGACCATGACCGCATCGGCGCCCTCCTCGATGTCAATCTCGATCTCTCTCATCGCCTCTTTGGAGTTAGCGGGGTCCATTTGGTGGGTACGGCGATCGCCGAAGGCGGGGGTGGATTGAGCCGCATCGCGGAAGGGGCCATAAAAGCCGGAGGCATACTTGGCGGCATAGGAGAGGATCGGGGTGTTGGTGAATCCCGCCCCATCTAGGGCAGTGCGGATGGTTCTCACCATGCCATCCATCATCCCGCTCGGGGCAATCCAATCCGCTCCGGCGCGGGCCTGAGAGACCGCTGTTTTACCGAGTATCTCCAGGGTCGAATCATTGGCCACATACCCCTCTTCTAGCATCCCGCAATGGCCATGTTCTGTGTATTCGCAGAGACAGGTGTCAGCGATCACCAGTAGGTCTGGAACAGCTTTCTTGATGGCAGCCGCCGCCCTTTGAACAATCCCAGTCTCGGCAAAGGCTCCCGATCCACACTCATCCTTCTCTTCGGGAATACCAAACAAGATGACAGCCGGGATGCCGAGATCAAATACCTTACGGGTCTCCTCGACAGCCTCATACACTGAAAGATTGAAAACCCCTGGCATGGAGCCCACTTCCTTGCGGACTCCGCTGCCCGGAACCACAAAGAGCGGATAGATGAAGTCCCCACGGTGCAGCCGGGTTTCACAGGCCAGGCTACGGGACTGGGGAGTTGTGCGCAGACGGCGGAGACGTTGAAAAAGAGTTATTGTTTTCATACCTCCACAATAACTCACCCGTTTAATGGATCAATTCCCCTTCACATCTCCGGTAGCCTGTTCTTTCCTTTGGTTATAGGCTTCTCCGTATGATGGATGCCAACCTCATCCCCCTTGCCCCCTTCTCCCGCAAAGAGAAGGGGGGACGTGAGGTCAGATGACACTTCCGGAAAGGATTTCTGATGGCTTATTCTCCCTCTCCCAGCCGTTATGACTCCATGCGCTACAACCGTTGTGGACGCAGCGGTCTGAAATTGCCCGCGATTTCGCTTGGGCTCTGGCACAACTTTGGCGAGGTGGACCGCTTGGAAAACTGCCGAGCCATGCTCCACCGGGCCTTTGACCTGGGAATCACCCATTTCGATCTGGCAAACAATTACGGTCCCCCTCCTGGATCCGCTGAACAGAACTTTGGAAGAATCCTGCGCACCGATTTCGCAAATCACCGTGATGAACTCATCCTCTCCACCAAGGCCGGATACCTGATGTGGCCAGGTCCATATGGGGAATGGGGATCGAGGAAATACCTGTTGGCAAGCCTCGATCAGAGCTTGAAACGCATGGGTGTCGAGTATGTCGATATCTTTTACTCGCACCGTTTCGATCCAAATACACCTCTCGAGGAGACGATGGGAGCGCTGGATTCCGCTGTCTGCCAGGGGAAGGCGCTTTATGCCGGAATCTCCTCTTACTCAGCGGAAAAGACCGCCGAGGCATCCGCCATCCTCAAGCGATTGGGAACACCCTGCCTAATCCATCAGCCCTCTTACTCGATGTTCGAGCGTTGGATCGAAGGTGGGCTGTTGGATGTTTTAGGACAGGAGGGCATTGGCTGTATCGCCTTCTGCCCACTGGCCCAGGGGCTTCTTACTAACCGTTATCTCGATGGCATCCCGGCTGACTCCCGCGCGGGGAAACCTCATGGGTTCCTGCGCCCCCAGCATGTGACCGAGGAACGCATCGCTATTGTCAAGCAACTCCAGGAAGTGGCGGGCCAACGGGGTCAGTCCTTGGCGCAAATGGCTCTTGCCTGGGTTTTACGTGATCTCCGGATGACCTCGGCATTGATCGGTGCGAGCACAGTCCAGCAGATCGAGGAGAATGTGGAAACTCTCAAGAACCTGGCTTTCACCAGCGAGGAGTTGGCTCGAATCGACAACATTCTGGAGGCGGACAAGAAGAAGTGAGAACCATACTTGTTGCCGTTCTTGGTATCATATGTCTACCCACATCTACTCTGGGGATGGGAGAGGTTGGAACCATTCTGACCGCGAAGGTGGAGCATGAACGTATCGATGTCTTCATCGATGGCAGTCTGTTTACCTCCTACCGCACACCCTCGGATTGGAAGTTCCCCTATCTCTGGCCGGTCATTGGTCCCTCCTCGGGACAGAGCATCACCATCGAACAAGGGATTGGACATCCACACCATCGTTCGCTTTACCTGGCCTGCGACCAAGTCAATGGCGCCAACTACTGGCAGGAGGGACTCGAGCGGGGACGGATCATCTCACGCGGTCCGCGTGTCGTGGAAACTGGAAAGCGGGTGTTCATCGAGGACACCTGCGATTGGGTCTGTCCTGGGCAGCCGTCTCCGGTTGTAGATCACCGTAAAGTCATCATCACCGCCCCCACGGAGTGCATCCGTGCGATGGTGTTCGAGTTTGATTTCGAGTTCAAGGTGGACACCACCATTCTCAACTCGAATCACGCGCTTTTCTCAGCGGAGGTGGTCCCGGAGGTCGCGGTTCAAGGTGGTGGTCTCTTGACTAATGCCGAGGGAGGCAAACAAGAAGAGGGAACCTTCGGGATTCCTTGCGAATGGTGTGATTACTCGGGCAATCTGAATGGGCACTGGGAGGGGATCCGGATCTACCAGCACCCCAGCAATCCCGGCTATCCCTGGCCCTTCTTTACACGCGACTATGGCTTTGTCTCGCCCACCCCCATGTACTGGCTGCCAGAGGAAGGAGTGAGCTACAAGGCCCATGACAAGGTCTCTCTCAAGTTCCTCATTGTTGTTCATGCTGGAGACATTCAAGAAAAGATCCTGGAGTCAATTCATCGTAAATGGAGAGGAGAATAGTGTGATGCAGGAATCCAATTCCACCAAATCCACCCGGCGGACATTTCTCGCGGCGGGGGCGGGCGCGGCGCTTGCGGGATGGGCACTCTCAACTAAACGCGCTTTCGGAGCCAATGACCGGATCCGGATCGGGATCATTGGCTGCGGCGGGCGTGGAACCTACCAGATGGAGGAGATCGAGAAGATCGCCGGCCAAGAGAACGCCGAGATCACTGCTGTCTGTGATGTGTGGAAACCTAACCGCGAGAAAGCAGTGGCAAGGGTGACAGAAAAATTCGGGAAGGCTCCCTTTGCTACCACCCACTTCGAGGAGGTTCTTGCACGCGCGGATGTCGATGCGGTAGTTATTACCACCCCGGATCATGCGCATTGCCCGGTATTGGCGGCGGCGGCGAAGGCAAAAAAAGATGCCTTCTGCGAGAAGCCCATGGCCAGCAAACTGGAGGATGCTATCGCGGCCTATGACGCGGTTAAGGCCAATAATACGGTGGTGCAAATTGGTACACAACGCCGTAGCGATGGCAACCACAAGGCCGCCGCGAAATTGATTCAGTCAGGCATTCTCGGAACCATCAGCGAGGTGGATACCGCTTGGCACGACGCCAATCCCCGTTGGGCGCGTTCCTTTAATGATGTCCGGCAGGAGGATGTGGACTGGGAGCAGTACACCATGGGTGGTCCGAAACGGCCCTTCGATCCACGCCGTTACCGTTGCTGGCATCTCTTCCAGGATTATACCTGTGGGCTGCCGGGCCTGCTGGGGAGTCACATCATCGATGTGGCCACTTGGTACCTGGATGATCCACTCCCAAAGTATGGCGGCGCCTTGGGCGGGATTTATGTCTGGAAGGATGGACGCGAACACTGCGACACGATCGAGTGTCTGTTCGAGTACCCGAAAGGGTTCCTCCTAAGTTACTCGAACCGTCTCGGCAATGTGCGTCCCACCCCCGAGGTGGTGGTGTATGGGACAAAAGGCTCCTTCGATACCTCCACTTGGAAAGCGGTTCCCGATGGCGGCGGAAAGGACAAACTCGCTGAGGCGGTCGGCATCACCCCGGAACCCTCCGACAACCACATGAGTAACTTTCTCTCCTGTATGCGCAGCCGGAAGACGCCCAATGCCTCGATTGACATGGGATATGCGCACTCAGTGGCGGCTCTACTGGCCAGCGAGTCGCAACGGCGCGGAGTGCAGCTGGCTTATGATGCGGAGAAGCGGGAGTTCAAGGCGATGGGGGGTTGAAGTATGGATGAACAACAACGGCAGGAGCTTCTCAATGCAACGAAAGGGGCAATTGAAGCCCTCGATCAGACGGCCTATGCGATTAAGTGGTCGTATGCCTTTATCACTATCGCGATTGTGCTGTGTGTGGCTCTCTTTGTTGAAGCCGTATTCCTGGGGCGGATTCGTAAGTGGGTCAAACCCGCTTGTT
>CAZORO010000199.1:0-8963 GCA_964581845.1 uncultured bacterium | reverse complement strand
AGAGAGTGAACACTCTCTCCCACCCCTTGCTTTCATGCGCTCGCGCATGAGGTAAAGGGAGGATTGAGGTGAGGGGTGAGAGTCGATAAAACCAAACATAAGGGAGCAAAAACCCAACCATGAGCGGGAATGGTTCCACGGTAATAACGGAGATCAAACTTGACCGCAAGGATTTTGTCTCGGATCAAGAGGTCCGCTGGTGTCCGGGATGCGGGGATTACTCAATTCTCGCGCAGGTTCAGAAAGTAGTCCCAACCTTGGGGATTCCACGCGAAAACTTCGTGTTTGTATCCGGCATTGGCTGTTCAAGCCGTTTCCCTTATTACATGAACACCTATGGAGTCCATGGGATCCACGGGCGCGCGCCTGCGATCGCGACGGGGATCAAGCTGGCTAACCCCAATCTCTCGGTGTGGGTCATGACCGGCGACGGAGATGGACTTTCCATAGGGGGCAATCATTTCCTTCATGCGATCCGCCGCAACATCGACATCAACATCATCCTCTTCAATAACCGGATCTACGGTCTCACCAAAGGGCAATACTCCCCCACCTCGGAATTCGGTAAAAAGACCAAGTCCTCCCCCTATGGCTCAATCGATCAGCCGATCAATCCACTGTGTGTGGCGATTGCCTCGGAGGCAACCTTTATCGCCCGGTCAATTGATATCGATACACAGCACTTGACCATGGTTCTTGAGCGTGCGGCGCGGCATAAGGGAGTATCCTTTGTCGAGATCTACCAGAATTGCAACATCTTTAACGATGGAGCTTTCAACCACTTCACGGACCGGCAGTTCCGTTCGGATCGAGTGCTCTACCTGGAACATGGAAAGCCTATGATGTTCGGGAAGGAGCAGGGGAAGGGAATCCGTCTCAACAACTTAAATCCCGAGATTGTTGATATAGGACGTGACCACTCAATCGAGGACCTGCTCTATCACGATGAGGCCAGTCCTCAACCGACCCTGGCCTATCTCCTGACCCGGATGCACTACCCGGATTTCCCAGTGCCAGTGGGGGTGTTCCGCTGCATAGAGGAGAAGGGTGAGTACGCGGAGCTCCTGACCACCCAGATCGAGGAGGTCAGGCGTAAGGAGGGGAGGGGAGATCTGACCGAGCTGCTTAACGGCGATGAGACATGGGTGATTGAGGAGGAGGGAAGCCTGCTCGAAAGGGTTTCGGGACGGAAACGCCTTGGAGAGGATGAGGAATCCTACTCACCCGTCACAGAGATGATCGGCCAGGAGGAATCCAAGTGTAAGTTACGCCGTTCCGTGCTCAACGACCAGATCGGCGAGATCCATCCTCTACCCGTGATGGCGGCGGCCCCTGGTGACTCCATCGCGTCAGTGGTGGAGAAGATGGTCGAGCACCGCCGTGGCGCGGTATGCATCGTGGAGAACGAGGAACTGATCGGGATCTTCACCGAGCGCGATGTTCTCATGCGTGTCGCGCTGAAGGGAATTGATACTGAGCGGACACCTGTCTCAGCGGTCATGACATCAGACCCGATGACACTCCGCGCGGATGCCACCCTGGCCTTTGCCCTCCATCAGATGGCTGTCGCGGGTTTCCGTCACCTACCCCTCGTGGAAGACAAGAAACCAGTTGGGATGGTTTCGGTGAAACATGTCCTCAAGTACATGGCCGAGAACATGTTAGGTGGGGAAGGTTCCTGAGTCCTCACTCTTCCGTCTTTTGATGATGGTGATCTCGTTGCCAGTAGAATTGAAGGACACCTCATCCATGAAACAGGAGATGAGCAAGAGGCCACGTCCATGCATACGCGAGAGGTCGGCGGGTTCGATCTGGCTATTCTTCAGATCGGGAGGATCGAATCCCGGCCCAGGATCAGTTATCCGATAAAACGCTCGTTCGGGGGTAAGATCCATTTCGATGGTGATTGCCCTTTTCCGGTAATGGGGATCCTCTAGACGCTCAAATACAAGCTGGTTAAACACATCAGTTCCCGTGTCGGTTTCACGCAAACCCGCTGGAACCTCCAGACAGCCATAGAAGATTGCATTGGTAATTGCCTCATCGAGCGCGACGGCCACAAAATACTTTGCCGACTCATCGCAAATCCCCAAACCAACCAGCTTCTCGGTCAAGTAATGGATCACGCCCGACTTGGAATCGAGCGAGGGGGGTATCCGGAAAAGGATATGCTCCTTTACAAGACAGGGAAGTACACGTTGTGGAATTTCTCGTGCACGTTTGAGTTTTAACGATTTTTCAACCACATCGAGGATCTCCATGAGGCGGAAGGGTTTTGTAATAAAATTCGCAGCTCCCAGACGGAGGGCCTCGATTGCCGTTTCCAGACGGGCATAACCGGTAATCACCACTACGGGAATCTCTGGAAATTCATGCCTGGAAATGTCCAGCAACCGGTTTCCATCCATCTCCGGCATGCGCAGGTCAGTGATGACTAAGTCAAAGTGGTCAGCACGGAGTTTCTGGAGGGCGATACGTCCATCCTCCGCGGTCTCGACCTTATAAATACCACCCTGCTGCAAGGTATCCTGAAGCATCTCCCGGATCGAGACTTCATCATCGACCACGAGGATTCGCGCGGGCCTGACTGGAGCAGGCGCGGCTGGCACCTGCTCCCCAAGTGAGTTTGTATTTCCAGCTATTAGGCTCCCATCCATCGCGTCACTGTTCTTCCGATACTGAAATTCATCTCCGCGGAAAGGATGCGGAAGCCATGTTTTTGATAGAAGGTGATCGCCTGAAGATTGTCGAGCATGGTTTTGAGTTCAACTAAAGTGTACCCGCGTTCACGAAGGATGTCTAAAGAAGCCGACAGGAGACCACTTCCAACTCCCCGGTTTCTGGCCCGGGGATCGGTCACGATGAAATCCACAATTCCGATGGTTTGCCCCAACCGTTCCATTTGGTTGGATGGGCACAGTATGAGGGAAAAACCGAGTAATTTGCCTGTTTCATCCACAGCGGTAAGAATGGGCCGGTTGGCATTCTCGAAACAATGAGTCAGATAGGAGGGAAAGACCTCTGGTTTTCTTTCCTCCGGAAGGTTGGGATCACGGAGAAAATGGCTGTGTGTATGCCCTTCTCCCGCAATGCGCCTCAAGGTTGGCAGATCCTCCCTGGTAGCATCACGAATCAGGAGACCCTCCGAGGAGGGCGGGTTCTGAGTTGAGTCAAGCCAACGGGACATTCGGATTGTAGTGCCACAGTAATCCGCTCCCACCTGGAAAAAGCACTTGGCCAAATCCCCCTCATTCTCATCACATTTACCCCAAACCACCCGCGCCCCTTTGTATTCAAGGATATCCCCGATTAAGAGGACAATCTCCTGCTTCTCATCCATTCGCAACATATAGGATATCACAGGTTCGATAGAAAATACAGGTATACCAAAAAACGCGGAATGGTTTTCAGATTTACGGAGCCCAACCAATCCGACATGAGATCCCCTCTCAAAAACCCAAACAGGAGTATCTGGATCTGAAGCTTGAGCAAAAATGGATGTCGAGTGGAAAGCGGTGAGTTTGTTAATATCTAGTTTCTGGAATTGAATCTGTGATTCCTTGAAAGGATTCTCGCGCAGGAGTTTTTCTAGGAGTGGGCGATCTGACGGTGTTAAGGGGCGTAATGGCATAATGTTCGCTCTGGAAGCCTATCCGGTGTTTCAAATCCTGTCCTGGAGGGCGATAAGATATGCCTGTTCCAGGTTGCGGGCGCTTTGTTTCCAATTCACAATGGTTTCCGTACGCGCTCTTGCAGCCTGCCCCAGTTCCCTGCGTAAACTAGGATTTTCGAGCAGGCGGCTAATTCCTTTGGCCAGATCAGTCTCTGAACCAGGATCGACCAGGATTGCGGTCTCTCCAGTCATCCATGGCACCTCGCCCACACGTGAAGCCACGATTGCCTTTCCCGCAGCCATATACTCGGCTACCTTCAGAGGACTCTTACAGCGGACAAATTCCTCATCCGAGAAACAGGCCACCGCGATATCCGCCGATGCCAGCACATCAGGGATTGTGTCGGAGGGCAGATAGTCCGTAAAGATGAGCCGGTGCGATAGATTCAACTCGTAAGCCATTACCTCCAGCTCGGTGAGCATGGTGCCGCCTCCCACCACCATCCAGGCGGTTTCGGGAAAACGATCCGCGAGCAGTCCACATGCTTTGATAAACAGACTGGCATAAGCGGCTCCCTCCAACTGGCCAATGTAGACCACCAAGGGACGTTCTCCGATGGCAAGGGGTTGTTTCTCCTTGAACAAAACACCTACGCGGGTGGGATCGAAGGCATTCAAATCAGCGCCGACGGGGACTTTCCGGATGCGTGAAGCAGGAAAGCCCATCCTCTCACAGATCATCCCGAGAGCATCACTGGAGACAGAGATCGTGTCCACATAGAAGGGGACTCGTTTCTCAAGGAAACTCGCCTGGGCACGGAAGCCAAAGGGGAGATGGTTGATCTCATTAAGGATCAAGGTTTCGTTGTCATCCCAGTCGTAGTGGAGGGGTTTATTCCACCAGTAAGAGGCCCACAGGGCGGGGATGAAAGTGGAGGCGAAGCACTTCTGAAAATGGATGATGTCAACATCCTTGGCGAGACGAATCACATCGAGGATGTTCTTGTGAGTCTGGTTATCCCGAGCACGTAATGGGACATACCGGACGCCCTGGCCGTTCGATCCTTCCTCTAAAGGGATTTCACGCAGACGTGGAAAATTGGGTTCATGGGCTCTTTTGTGCTCAATAAAGGCCACCTGAACCTCATGCCCTAACCCAGCCAGCTGCTCGGCGAGTTTGATGATCCGGATGGTCCAGGGGTGATAACGAAGGTCATGGGGGTGGAGCATCAAGACACGCATGGGATTTGTAAATCAGCGGGAAGTAGCACCTGGATCACCCGGAAAGGTAAGGCCCGGATCCCGGTAGAATAGCCCAGTGTCGGAGTGTTGTAGATGCGACCGTAAGTGGATGTGGAATCCCTCGGAGGCTTCATCATTCCCATCCCCATCCGGATCCTTGACAGCAAAGTCACAAGTGGGCGGAACCACCTCTCCTTTGTCATCGACAAGGGGACGGATCATGTATTTCCCACCCGATGGGCAAGAAAGATCCAGCCGGTCGGTGGGGAGGTATGGGGCAATGTCTTTCAGTTCTAGCTGCTGAACAACTGGCGGATAGGGACGGGATGGATCCAGATTCAGCTCGCGGGCCAGCTTTTGCTTGGCCTCGTAAATCCGATCAAGGTTGTCATTACAAAGACGTCCCTCTTCTTCCCGGTATTCTCGTCCGAGAACAGGCCAGAAAAGAGCGATGGCAATCCCACCGAGGGTTAGGATCCACACACCTCCCAGTATGGCCACAATTAAGCGTTTCGAGGATCTTGGCTGCATCGGAGATTTCTGCCGAACTATAACGCAAGGCGGTTCTCACGTAACCAGATCTCGAGTATCAGGATGGTCCAGAGTGGCTGTCCCAACTTTACCAAATCCGCCCGGTTGACCTCGAAGGCTTGACGGAGTCTGGGAGTCCGGAAGAGTGGGCCAACGGCGGCACTTGAACTCAGGACTGTTTCCTGGAAAAGGGAAGCCAGATTCCGTGATAGCCAACGGTCAACGGGAGGTTCGGAGGAGATGGCCTTCTGAGTAAGCAGCGGTTGAGGAATGGGATAAGCACCCGCCTGAAGCGCCTTGCGTAAAAGCCAATGGGATATTCTTCCACTGGTCTTCAGGGTGCGCGGCAAGTGTGCCAACCATTCAAACAGGACGGGATCCAGCCAGGGAAGACGGACCTCGAGAGAATGCGCGGCAGCTAAGGCATGAAGCGTGCGAAGTTGATGGTAGGGAAGAATGGAACCAATCTTGGGCAACCGGAGCTGATCCAGATCTTCTGTTCGATTTCCTTCTGGGCGAGGAAGAGACATATTCACCCCCGTATCCGTGGCAAGCAAACCCTCCCAGAAACCTACGGGGAGAGTGGTTTCTTGAGGACGAGTCACCTCCCAAACCTGATCAGAACCAAGGTTCGAGACCCATGAACCTTGGGAGCTTCCCGCTTGTTTGATGGTGGAAAATGTGTTCCAAACGGAGGGATGCCCCATCGGTTCGGACATGGGATGAACCAGAGCGGGTAAGTCCCCATCACAAGGTGCAGGGATGGGATATTCACGAAACTCAAAGGGAAGTGATGCGGCCATCTCGTGAAGAATCTGGATCTCGCGGGACCCGTGTTCTTCCCCCGTAAAGGCACATGCCATACATTGAATGCCCTCTTGGAGGGACGTTTCCTGACTCAAAAAAAGGGAGGCTGGATCAGCGGAAAGGGAAATGAGATTCGAACTCCCCTTATCAAGGTACAAAGGGATCGTTTCATGGAAGACCTGTAGGAATTCGGGGATGGCCTTTCGGAGAGAGAACATCCGCTTGGGGTGATCACGTGGGGTCCACCAGATCTCCACGGATGGTTCGGATCCAGCTCTCCAGGTCAGACGTCCAGCGGGGGGGAGAGAGTTGACTAACTGGCAGATAGAGCGGGGAGCACGGACGCAACCAGAGAAGAGGTATCCCTCCACCGCCTGGAGATCCATCCGCCAACCGCTCTCTTCAAACCGGGCTTGAAGCGAGGGGGATTCCACCTTGCCGGGTGCTTCCCTGCCCCACTCAAGCATCAACCCGCGTAAAGCGGGAAGGCTGGAGGCAAACGCAATCCAGTATTCATCCCCAATCCAATAGAGACTCTTGGCTCCAAAACGATCCACCGAGAGGCGGAGTGTATGGTCATAGCCATCCCAGATGGCAAAGGCGAAGGAACCACGCAGACCCAGTTCCCAGTCTACTTGTTTCCCCTCTCCCAAATGAGCCAGGATCTCCGCCCCTCCTCCACCTGATACTACATGACCCGCGCGCTCGAGAGCGTGGCTTAGCTCATGAGAGTTGAGAATGGTCCCTTCACAAACCGCATGGATACGTCCGGACTCATTCTTCGAGAGGAGATTAGAGGTACACGGATTCATTCCTCGAGAACGGGTAACCCCTAACAAGCAGGATTGTGTTTGCCAGTGACATGTCTCCTCATCGTCACAAGGAGAGAGGAGTCTTGAAGCTGTCCTAGCCACTCCGGGGTGGATCTCAAGGGAGTCTTTGAGGAATAGCCCGAAGATGCCGGACATGGCAGGCTCGAAACTATTCATCAGCCGCTTTGGAAGCGGCTTTTTGCGTAGTTCGTTTGGCTATGGATTTTGTGGTCTTCTTGGCTGTGGACTTGGTGGCCTTCTTAGTGGTGGACTTGACGGTTTTCTTGGTAACACGGGCGGGTTTCTCCTCTCCCCCAGCTCCCTGTTTGGAGGCCCGGGGAGGAAAATCATATCCATGACGTCCATTATCCTTGCGGTAGAGGGTCGCGGTGAAAGGACGGCCACGTTTTGAAATGAAGCCTTCGAGGGGCCCTACTCGTCCCCCCTCGAGATAGGCTTGCGCCTCCTCCACAGTGATCTCACGCTTGCAAATCTGTTTGGGGAGATGGAAGGCGCAGCAGGAGTCCGAAGGTTTGGTGGCCTCCCCTTCCAATACCTTACGGCAGACATAACGGAGGTTAGTTTCCACCACCTCGCAGTCATGCCCCTCCGGACAAGTGCCGATGGGATCCCCAGGTGTTTCCTCTTCCCCATCGCCGACGGAGTGGCCGCCAATTACTTTCACTTGGTTTTTTTCATCCAGGATCAATACCGCCTGAAATTCACGCCCCTGGCGGTCAAGGAAACCTGGAAGAGAAGCTGTACGCTTCTGAGAGAGGAGACGTCCCGCGGTCTTGCGGTCAATGTATCTCCCCGAAATCTCCTTCCAAATCACGAACCGGGTTTCAGCGGGACAACCGGGGTGTGGGCATTTGGTATCACCATTGGATTCGCCATCCTGGCAACGGTAGCCCCAGAAGAACTCCACCACGGGAACAGATGGATCGAAAGGACAAACACCCACCGGGGGATCGTGCTTGTAGAGTTCGTCATACTCGAAGGCCTTAATTTTATTGACTACATCCACGGTGTAGTCGGAAATACCTTTCATGAAGTCCGAACGCCGCATTTGGCCATGTTCAACCTCATGAAGGTGTTTCTCCCACTCGCCTGTGAGTTCCGCGGAGGCGAGTCCCGCCGAATCGATCCGGTGCAGGAAATCAATCAAGCGGATACCCTTGGAAACGGGCTTAAGTCCCTCACGCAGCCGCACGATGTAGCCCTTGGAGATCAGGTTCTCGATGATATCGGCGCGGGTGGCGGGAGTACCCAGGCCCTTGTCTTTCATGGCCTCGGAAAGCTCCTCATCCTCGAGATCCTTGCCAGCGCGCTCCATCATTCCCAGCAAGCGCCCTTCCGTGATCCGTCCAGGGGGACGGGTAACATCCTCATTCAGGCAGTAATCGATGGCTTTAACCGTCACATCCCGGGCTTGGTCCTGGCCGGGGATGAGCGGGGGGAGTTTTTCCTCCCCATTTTCATCCGAGCCATAAACCTCACGCCAGCCGGGAACTTGTAGGGTCCTGCTGCGGACACGGAAGTTTTCATTCTCGACAACAGTGAAGCGCTCCACCTTGTTCCACACGGCATATGGGTAGAAGGCGGAAAGGAAGCGGCGCATGACCAGGTCGAAGATCCGGTGGTCGTCTCCTTCGAGGTGAGTGGGGACCTTGCCGGTGGGGATGATCGCAAAGTGGTCGCTGATCTTCTTGTCATCGAAGACCCGGTCCTGGTTTAGTAAACCCTGACCAAGAAGCTTGCCGGCATAGGAGCCATAAGAGTGAACGGTAGAGAAAGTCTCAAGGACCGAGTGAACATGGCCACGGTAATCCTCGGGCAGGTGTTTGGAATCGGTGCGCGGGTAGGTCAAGACCTTGTGAGCCTCATAAAGCCTCTGTGCGGCCTGAAGAGTCCGTCGAGCTGAGAAACCAAAGCGGCGGTTAGCTTCACGTTGCAAG
>CAZORO010000198.1:0-8969 GCA_964581845.1 uncultured bacterium | reverse complement strand
CAGCTGATAATCCACCTTGAGGAAAGGCTTTCCAGCGTAAGCGAAGATCCTCACCGCGAAACCATGGGTGTGATCCGTTGTCGAAGCAAACTTCGCGGGAGCCTCGGCGCGGATGACGGCACGGAGCGGACCATGTTCCTCGATCTCCACGGTCACATCCGTTCTGGCAGTGTCATATTGAGTGGAGCCAGCTCCCGCCCTGGGGATGAAGACTCCGCCATTCTGGAACGATGAGGAGAGGATCTCCTCCTCAGCGCTGTAATCGCCATCCCCATTCCGGTCCAGCCAGACACGATCCAGGATGTTGAAGTGAGTTTTGCTGAGCACGAACCGGAGTGGTCCGGTGTTCACAGTCACGAAGGCACTAGCATCATTCACCTGCACCGGGATTGTGGGAGATGCCGCGCCCTGATGGGTGAAATGATAGGTGGCATCGCCATGTGATCCCACGCCGGGTTGGAAATGGACCAGTACATGCCGAAGACTGTTGTCCCCCGGCCATCGTTCAAGGATCTCCACTTGCGAGGGGGTTCCCTGGATGCCCATCAAGTCCGTGGAGAAGTACTGTCCCTCTGGTAAAGGAATCACAACGCTGAGGGGATAAGCTTCCGCACCCACTTCCGCATTCTCCTTGACCGTCAGGGCGATATCCAAAAGAGGGGGATCCACGGCATCAACAGCAATGGGGCCCCACCACCAACTGGCTTGAAACAGACAGAGGACCGATAGGTTTGTTAACCGATGGTGCAGTGCAGGGGTGGTGAAGTGAGAAAAGCTTAACCGCATGGCACTCCCTCCAGCAAGCGTGTACGATCACGCCCGGTATCCCATTGGGAATGGGGTCCCGGAGTGGATTCCCATTTTCGCGTGAGCGATGATTTCAAGAGGAGTTTACCATGTACCGCTCCCTGAATCCTGGAAAAATCATCGAGACGTTGGAGACGCTTCGAATGCGTGTCCAGGAGCGGTTCCCGGAGTCGGGGTTATACAAGGTCTGTGATGAGTTGCTGGGGATCGCAAGGGTGACCGGTAAGAGCATCTCACGGATCGGGAGATCGCCTCTGATTCTGCGCGCCGCTCTTATCTGCCTTGTCTTTCTTGTGCTTGCGGTCTTTACCATGTGGCTGTTCCAGGCTGTGCGGATTGAGGGGAACCTCACAATCGTGGACCTGATACAGACACTAGACTCGGCAACCAGTGAGATCCTGGTGGTTTGCGCCGGTTTTGCCTTCATTGTGACAATCGATGTGCGGGTCAAGCGCAAACGGGCTTTGGCGGCCTTGCACGAGCTGCGATCCATCGCGCATGTAGTCGACATGCACCAGCTCACCAAGGATCCCGAACAGATCCTCGGACGTGGATCCGTTACCACATTGGTGGAACGGAGAGTGATGACTGCCTTTGAGTTGACCCGTTACCTTGATTACTGTAGCGAAATGCTGTCACTCATCGGCAAGCTCGCGGCTTTATATGCTCAGGGGTTGAACGATCCAGTGATCCACGAGGCGGTTAATGATATCGAGAACCTGACCACCGGCTTGGCGCGCAAGATCTGGCAGAAGATCACGATCCTGCAAACCTATGACCTGCACCTGCACCAGAATGGAATTGTCTTACCCTCCCAATGAATCCAGATAAACCAGTGGCGCTGTCAGTACTCAGACCAGACCTGGACACCAGTTGGGACTTCGTAACGGACCCGCACCATCAGGTCCATGGGATACCCGGCCGAAAGGAGGGTGAACCATTTCTTCTGGTCAGCATCAAAAAACCAGCCGCGGTTATCTGGACGTTTCCAGGTGACTCCATTGTAGTAAGTGGTGTCTGTCTCCAACCATCCCACATAGATATCCCCTTCATTGATGGTGATGCCATTGGTAACCCCAGTTTTCGATTTGATCGCGACATCATCGATGTTCCACCCGCAAAAGACCACACTGTCATCAGTCGGCCCCATGCCCCAACGGACATAAACGGTTTTCTTACCATCAGCGGTTGAGGAAATATCAAAAGATTGCTGGGTCCATTCCTGGTCAACAATACTGGTGCTTCCATTTTCCCAAATTCTGGTCCAGGTGGTCCCATCATTGGAAACCTCCACCGAGGCATGGTCATAGGGTGTTCTTTCCACGCCCAGCCATCTCTGGAACTGAAGCGTGGTTCCCTCCAAGAAGGAACAATCGATGGCTCCTGTGGTGAGATACCGTGTGGACATCAGGTTGTTTTGATATGGGCCCGACAGGTTGTAGCCAAACATATAGGATCCACTATAAGCCGAGGGTGGATCACCGCTAAGCCCGGCTGGGGATCCACGCTGCCAACCTGAATGCATGCTCCATCCTGGATTCGACTCCATGTTCCAGGTGTAGACCGTATCGACCATGTCAAAACTAAGCGGAACCTCATACCAGGCTCCGGCCAAGGGGACCGCAACCGTCTTGAGGGGAGTCAGAAGGGTTCCCGGTCCGCCCCCAGCTCCATCGTCATCCCATACCTTCACTAGGATTGGTACTGGATCCACACCGGTATAAGGCCCCTCGGGCATCAAGCGTAATGTGTTAAGCGTGACTGGGTAATTGGGAGGAGTAAAACGTACCGCCAAACCACCCCCCGCCCCACCGTAACCCAAAGTACCTTGCGCCTTGCCCTCATCATAGAGGATCTGACCAGGAGCATTAATCAGCCGGTGAATTTCGGTGGAGGAATACCCACCCATGGCAGTCAGCGTGAAGGTTACCGGCAGAATTTCATCCTCGGGACAGGAGGATGAAATTGTTACACCCACTCTGTCATCATCCTTGATCATCGTACTGGTATACTCCATGGAGCCATAGGCCACATTGGCATCGCCGATACTCAGATAGGGGCTTCCGGATTGAGCAGCGAGTTGGACATTTTCAGCCACAAAGTGTGAGGTCACATGGGGAAGGAGGGATCCCGTCTCACCCCCATCCAACTTCCCATTGACAAAGATCTCGGTGGTAACTTCCTGTGACACTGAATCAATCCGTAGTCCGCCGATGCCATGGGGACCAAAAGACTTGGCAATCTCGAGCATGTGGGGGGTGCCATTTTGGAGATTGGAATCATTGTCATCTGTAATCAGGAGATCTTCATAGTAGTCCAGGAAAGACCCAGCGAGGCTGAAGCGTGAGAAATGAATCAATTGATCCGCCAGATTCTTTCCGAGCAGAACGCGGAGGTTCCAGAGCCCCGCACCGATGATTCTCCCATCCTTGTGGACCTCCAATTCAAGGTCCTCGGGAGAGGAAAGGTTATTGTCCATATTACGCAACCATGGCCGGCCTATTACTGTTCCCCCATCACCAATCATTGGATCATTGGTAATTGTGCAAGCAAAATAGTCGCTCCAGGCCTCATCCATCGCGCCTGTCTCGCCTGAATAGGGTAAAAGTTCATCCGGGTAAATGCGATGAGTCACCGCATGAGTGAACTCGTGATAGATGACATCGGCAAAAAGAGCCAGGTTACGGAAGCTTATTCCATCGCCCTCTCCAAAATTCAATCCCACGCCATCGAAATACGCATTAGCATATTCAGTTCCCACCCTGACCACGCCGGGCATCTGGAAATCCACACCAGTGAAGGAGGGATCGATGGCCTTGATGCTCTTCCTCACCACTCCCATGTGGTAGAAAACATTCAGCTCATCCTTGTCATACAAACCGATGGTGTAGTCAGGACCAATGGGATCCGCGAGCAACTCAATGTCATCGATGTTCCAGCCCGAATAGGTGACAGAACTATCCGTCGGCCCCAAGCCCCAGCGGATAAAAACCGTTGACTGGTCATCAGCCACATACGAGATGTCGTAGGTTAGTTGTATCCACGAGGTATCCTGAAAGCTGCTTGAGGAATTTTGATATACGGTGTGCCAGGTGGAATTGTCGTTGGAAACTTGTATGAAGGCGGAATCATACAGGTTCGACTCGATGCCCAGCCATCTCCAGAAACGCAGATGGGTGCCAAAATACCCTGTGCAGTTAAGTGGAGGGGTGATCAAGTAATGCTTCGATGCGATGTCATTGGAATAGGCACCGCTCAGGTTATAACCATATACAGAATTTCCTGTCCGGCCTTGAGCAGGATCGTTGCCCGCACCAAGCGGAGTCCCCCAGGCCCAATCTCCGGTTGTGCTCCATCCAGGATTAATATCCAGATTCCAGGACTGAACTACTGTTAGCTCAGGAATGCTCCAGTTCCAACCCGCCGGATCCGAGGGAGATGCACGGTAATATTGCAGCCGCGGCCCATCTTCATTGACGACATCGGAATAGGGTCCCTTTAGTACAGACTGAAGGATTGGAGTTCCGGAGAAATCAACCTGCAGATTAAATTCACCAGTCCCCGAGGCCGTGGTGGTCCCGCTTCCGGAGAGAATACATATGTCGTCGAGGTATAATCCAGCATAGGTGAGACCTCCATCCGTGGGCCCCATCCCCCAACGAATGTAGAGTGAGGACTCCCCATCCGCAATGGCCGAGATGATGTAGACGCAATACTCCCATTCATGGCATATCCTGGTCTCATAAGACTTCCAGACAGTCAACCACTCGGTTCCATTGTTGGAGACCTCAAGGCAGGCATGATCGTAATCAGCGGACTCGATCCCCAGCCATCTCCAGAAGGAGAGGCATGTCCCAGAAAGGGCGGAACAGTCGATTGCCTGGCTAGTAAGAAATTGTGTGGTTGTAATATCATTTACGTAACCGCCAGTCAGATTGTAACCAAGGACATCACTGCCCGTGTGGCCAGAGACTGGTCCGTTGTCGTTCGCGTCTCCCCCCGCTCCATCAGGAATCCCAAAGGCCCAAAGTCCTTCCATGGACCAGCCCGGATTAGAGGAAAGATCCCAGGAGTAAGCTGGTGTTTGCGAGAGAATATGAACCGATTCATTTTCAAAGGGAACCATTTGGGGAGTATCGTTGTAGTAGGCGGGAAGGATTTCTCCCTGGACTGTCCCATGGGTGGAGGCGAAACGGTAATTGTTATAGCGGACATACTCACGCCCGGAATTAGCATCCACCACGGTCACCCAGTCTCCCAAGGGATCCTCTAAATGGATGACTTGGCGGTAGGACACCAGGAAGAGGTTCCCCTCTGGAGTGGAGAGTGGGAAAAGGACTTTCTCACTCCTCTTGAGCTGGTAGCGTGAAGTCTTTTTTGAATCCTTCTGGTTGAGAATCCGTTTGACCGAGAAAGCGGCGGTTTCCTCAACAGATAGTTTGATGGCGGAGGAGTACTTCACCTCCGGCCAACAACTGGAGGTGAGCACGGAAAGAATTCCCTGGGAGTCCAACGTGGCCTTCAGGTAAGCACCATAGACAGGGAGGCCATCCACCTTTTGATGATAAGCAAAATAGCTCCGCCCCAATTTCTCAGTCTGGCTCAACAGGGCCAGGTGAGAGGATTTCAATCCCATCAGTTCCGGATTCTCATCCACGAACTGGCGGAGTAATGACTCCTTATCCTTCAGGGTGGCGGTACTTTTAAGCCCCTTGGCGATCGGAATCCCTCTCAGCCTGCGCAGGACACCGGTAGAAGGATTCATTTCGAGGTGTCCAACCGCTCCATACCTCGAGCTGAGAAGGGAACGGTTTTTGACTACAAATTGAGCCGCTGCTTTTTCCGGGGGAGTTGATTGAACAACGGAAGAGGCGGGAGGGGATATGATTGTGCCATATGTGAACCTTGGTTTCTTGGAGTCTTGTTCTTGTGCATGGAAGGCAAAGGAGCCAGAAAAAGTGACTAAGAGTAAAAGGGGCCAAGCGATAAAGATCCCTGAGTGGGACATACGAGACTTCATGGGTGATAGACCTTTCTTACGGAGGTCCCACAGCCCTTGAAAAATCCAGCAAGCTGAGGTGATTGGGACGTTTAAACTATTTCTGGACATTCGATGGGTATTATATCCTAGAGGAGGGAAGAAATCCGCATATGTTCTTGTCTGGAAAAAAGAGGGGATTCCTCACACGGAACCCATACAAGGAATCCCCTCAAGGCATGTGAATTCGTGTCTACCCTATCTCCGGTAGTTCGTAGCCCTTACGCCTGGGGCGGGAAAGCAGCTTGTTGGCCTCCTCATCACCCACAAATTGCTCGGTCTTGGGATCCCACTGGAGTTTCCGTTGGACTGCCCGGCAGATATTAACAAGATGGCAGAGGGTGGTGGCACGGTGCCCGGTCTCCGCATCCGCATTGGGCTTCTGACGGCTCCGGACACACTCCAGAAAATTCTTGATGTGGGGGGTTGTCTCATGCGCGCCCAGAGGGGTGGTGGGAGGCGAATCCTTAAGTAGATCCTCGGGGGTGGCGGTAAAGCGGCCTCGGAAGATCTCGATCCGTCCCTTGTCGCCAATGAAGATCGCTCCTAAGTCATCCAGTGTTCCTTCACGTTTGGCTCCCTCCAGTTTGAGGAGTGTTCCATTGGCGAAACGCATGGTGACCTTGCATGTGGGTCCTTGCTCCTCCGGCCAGATCTCCAGTGGACCTGTATCATCAGTTCCCAGGGCACATTGAACCTGGTCGAGACTATGAGTTCCCCAGCCTGTCACACCCCAGCTCTGTCCACCCCCATCAAATTCAACATACAAACCCCATTCACGCCTCATCTTGTCGTAGTAAGGACGCAGTTCGGTCTGATTGCACCACTGATCCCAATCGAGTCCCTCGGGTATGGGATCAGGGGTTGGGGAAGGCGGAGTCCAGACCAGGCCAGGTTCGAAGTTACAGGTGATCACGGTGTGGACCTTGCCAATCGCGCCCTCGCGGACCAGCTTGCTGGCATACATGTCCGCTGGCATGGAGCGTTGCTGGGAGCCGGTTTGAAGAATACGGTTGTATTTCTTGACCGCATTCACCAGGACACGTCCCTCGGCGACGGTCAATGTCAAAGGTTTCTCGCCATAGACATCGAGACCGGCCTGCAAGGCATGGATGCACACCAGCACACGCGCATGGGTAGTGGTTTCCACAAAAACAGCGTCGAGTTTTTCTTTCTCGAACATCTCCTTGTAGTACTGATATTTATGCCATTTGTCCCCCCCAGGAACATTCGCCGCAGCTTGTTCATAACGTTCCTTGTAGCAGTCCGCGACCGCGACAATCTCCGCGCCGGGAAATTCCTCATCGAGTAATAATCCCTTGGCACGTCCCCCAAGGCCAATAATACCCAACTGGATCCGGTCATTCGCACCGGGGACTCCATCAGCGGCGAGGACATGCCGTGGGATGATTGTTGGAAACGAAATTGCCGCTGTGGCCGCAACGGATCTCGTCAGAAACTCACGCCTCTTCATGGAAGACTCCTTTAAACAAAGATCAGGTACATGACTGGTGAATACACCAAACCGCCATGCCACTCGTATCTACTCTATCGAGCTCCGCCTGGATGGGGATCCATGGTCCGGATCCTGAGATTCCGGAATTGGATCTTCATGGGAGGGCCGGGGTGCATCTGCAGGGCGATAATTCCCTCCTTGGCCGCGAGTCCCTCCTGGTAATCAGTCACATGAGTCATCACCTTCCCATTGACCGCCAGGGTAATGTCGTTGCCCACGGCGGTGATGCGGTACTCGTTCCAGTCATTTTTCTTGATATAGCTCATCAATTCCTTGGAGTCCCCCAAGGAGGTGATGTGCTTGGTGCCATCCTTGTCAATGATCACCCTCTCCCCGCGCATCCCCAGCCCCACACGGGTGTGCTCGAACAGGCAGCCAGACCACTGTTGGCCATCCTCGATATCGGCCTGGTAACCATTCGTATCCCAGTCTGGAAGCTCACGGCTACGAAACTGGACACCAGAGTTGCCACCTTGAATGCGGTACTCTAATCGCATCTCGAAATCGGCTGGCTTGCCACCGCGCCACATGAGGTAGTGAGCCGAGGGACAGGGTTTCTCTGGGGTGCTCTGGGAGGTGATGGCCCCCTCCTCGACAGTCCACCAGCCGGGTTTTCCTTCCCAGCCTGAAAGATCTTTTCCGTTGAACATCGGAATGAAGCCTTCCTCCCCAGCAGCAGAGATGACTGGCGCGAGAGATAGAAATAACAACAATATAAGACCGGAAAAGCGGAATGAATTGGGGGTCATGGAGAGACAGGAACCTCCCTGTATAACAGACCTTGGATGGGGATAGCCCGATCCACTCTCCGGCAAGGTACCATGCGGGAACCGGGGCATCAACCACCTGTCCTTCCACCAGTTACTCACCACATGATTCCCATTGACAAACAAGGACCCGGAAAACCTAAACTCCTCCTGTTGCACTCCTCCAGGAATGCGGCGACCCTTGTTCTCAGGAGGTTCCTTGGCATGTCTTCATACCACTTGCTATCCGTGGTGTTGAACCGCCATTTTGTGTACTGTTTCGTGATTTCAGCCTGCTTGGCCAGTCTTGCCTATGGCGAAGAGAGTAAGGACACCCCGATGACCGGCCCCCAACCCACCCTGCATTATCGTCCCATGGAAGGACGGCTCGCGGATACCATCCCCTTTTACTGGAAGGGGGAATATCACATTTTTTACCTGCGTGGAAACATCGGAAAGGTACCCTGGGAGCATATTGTCTCCACCGATCTGGTCCACTGGCGCGAGCTGCCCACCGCCCTGGTTTCCGATGGAGATGAAAATGGCCCGGATGGCGAGCACATGTTCACTGGAAGCGTGACTGAAAAGGATGGTACCTTCCATATTTTTTATACTGGCTGGAATCCCCGCAATACAGCTGGACGTGAGTGGATCATGCATGCCACCAGCCCGGACCTGATCAACTGGACCAAGCATCCCGAACATGGCTTCAAAGCAGATGGCGAGCATTATCAGAACACCGATTTCCGGGATCCTTATGTCTTCTGGAATGAGGAGGACAAACACCATTGGATGATAGTGTGCGCACGGGATGGGAAGACCGGGCATCGGGATATTTCGATCCGGAGACGATGGTTCCGGC
>CAZORO010000197.1:1860-8979 GCA_964581845.1 uncultured bacterium | reverse complement strand
CTTCCTGGAGCAAATAACATTAATCCCACTTTTACCGTTTCAGCAGGTTTTTCGGCGGACTCGGAAAGCCCCATTGTGGCCAATGGAGTTAATCTGGGCGAGAGTCTGGGGGTTATCTTCACGTTGTTATCCGGCAAGACCTTTGATTCAGTAGTCGCCGCCTTGATGAATGGTGACCTGCGTGTCGGTGTCCATGTTCAAGGGTTTGCGAATGGCGGTAGTGAAGCCTTTGTTAACATTCCTCCCCCACCTCCATCCATGATCCCGGAACCAGGTACGGTCAGCCTGCTGACGATGGGACTCCTCAGTCTTGCTTCCATCAAGAGGCGCCGTTCTGCATAAAATCATCTACCAGCTGGAACGCTTCTGTTGTGAGGGAGGGGCCGGGGCAACCTGGCCCCTATCCAATTCATCGTAGATGGATTTCCAGAAGACCGTGTTTCATCAGTCCGTTAATCAGAAAGCCTGTTCCCACAAGTAGGATGACGACACTGGAGAGGACAGGGAGAAGTTGGATAAACCGGCTGTTCGGTGAGTACCTGTTGAATAAACGGCGTGAGCGTACCATCACAATCCCTACCGTCATCAATGCCACAGCGAGCCCCACGCTGAATACGGTGATCAGGTAAAGGCCCACCGCAGCCCGTCCGCTGGTCAAAGCCAGCATCATCACAAAAAGCGCGCCTGGACAGGGAACAACACCTCCCGTCACCCCCAAGGTCAGAAGATTCCAGTAAGACACCTCCCCAAAGTCCCCGGTTTTTACCTCCCAGCTTTCTCCATGGTCATGGGTGTGAGAAGGGGCGTGATCATGGCGATGAGAGTGGTCATGGGAGTGAACATGATGATGGTCATGATTCAGAGAACCATGAAGATGGTCTTCCACATGAAGGTGGTCCAGGTGGTCATGGTCATGCGAATGGTCTGTGTGGAAATGGGGAGCATGGGAGTGCCCTCGGCCCAGGCCGTGAGTGTGGTAGTTGGGATCGGCCAGATCGCCGATGACATAGGCACGGTAGTACCGTAGAAAGAGAACCAACCCCATGAACACGATCAATGCCCAGGAACCGCACTCGAGCCAGGGAAGATAAGTTCCTTGAACCTTGTCCAGATTGGTTAGGGCGATTAAGCCCAGAATGTAAACCGAGAAGGTGTGGGTGAAAGTGACTATCAGAGCCAGTAGGACCGCGTGGAACACAGTCCCATTCGATCCCACCAAGTAAGCCGCCACGATGGTTTTGCCATGCCCAGGTTCCATCGCATGAGCGGCTCCATAGATCAACGAGAGCACGGTGGCGAACAGGAGAAACCCCATTCCTCCTCCCTGATTCCCTGTAAATAATCCCCTGAACTGGGTATCCGCCCAAGTCTCACGGCTGGATTTTTCCTGGGCTCCCTCGCCGTATTGCGGCAGGGCCGCGCTGGAAAGAATGGAGGCACTGGAACTCCCCACAGGGCTGGCTGTGGATCCCTGTTCCCGCACTGTGTCAGATGGTGGGAGCAAAGTTGACATAGCACTGGGTGGAACCTCAAATCCACGTGGATTCAAGCTGAGAAAGGGATCGGGAGGTTGGAGAGGAAGAGCACGGCTGCTGGAGGAGATACTGGCCAGGCTGGGGTGATATTCGTTCTGGGAGGGGAATAAAATCCACTTGGTGGTATGGCCGTAAACCAAGGCTGTAGCCTCGGCGATGACCGGAGGGGCCATTCCAGGTGGTTGTTTGGGATCGGAGCTCCAGACCGATCCCAATCTCAGGAAACCTGAGCAAAGCAGGCGGATTTGACGGTCTCCACGCGCACCGGAACGATGTTTCAAATCGAATTGGAAGGACATTCCTGATATAGGAACTGAAGACATTGTCCCCCTAAAAGATGTGATGATCTTGAGTCTTGGGGCTGGAATCTCTTGAAGCAGGACCTCTCCACGCTGGTAGGCGAGAGGAACTGGTTGGCCCAATGCATTCAGAACCAGCTCCCGCGAGAGGACTTCCTGAACACCCTGTAAATATCTCCCGGTCTCCTCCTTTGAGAGCGTAGTATCTGAATTGGAGTCCACATTGGGGAGTTCCGCCACGGTGGGAATCTCAGCGAATTCGATACGATGAATCAGGGAGATCTCCTTCGAGGTCATCGAGATATCGATGTATTGGTCAGTGGCGAAGCTATCCAATGGATGAGCGATGGCATGACCAGTCGAAAAGATCCACCAAAACAGGAAAAGATATTTCAGAGAGTCGTTGAAAAAGATGACCATGGGCTGGGTGGAATAGCCTGACTTGATCCTCGTTGACAATGGTGGGGACGGTCCCTAGGCTCCCCTCCGGCTGTTCATTATGATCGATCTTTCTCCTGAAAACATAGCCCTTCTCTGGAAAGCCAAGCAGTATGGATTTTCGGACCCTCAGATCGCCCAAGCTTGGAAAATTAGTGAAATGGAGGTCCGGAAACTGCGCCGGAAAGCGGGAGTGCTACCTGTGTTCAAGTTGGTGGACACCTGCGCCGCCGAGTTTGAGGCTTACACTCCCTACTATTACTCCTGCTATGAGATGCCCTCCTTCACCTGTAAGGGTGGTGAAGGATTCCAGCCTTGTTCCGAGACCGAGATCCGCAAAACAGACCGCCGGACCGTCATCATCCTCGGCGGAGGAGCCAACCGAATCGGTCAGGGGATCGAATTCGATTACTGCTGCTGTCATGCCGCGTTCGCTTTGCGCGGCGCCGGTTTCGACACGGTGATGGTCAACTCCAACCCAGAGACGGTCTCCACCGATTATGACACCTCCACAAGACTGTATTTCGAGCCGCTCACCTTTGAGAACATCCTCAATATCGTGGAGGCGGAACAGCCGTATGGTGTGATTGTCCAGTTCGGTGGGCAGACCCCTCTTAACCTGGCGCTACGTTTAGAGGCGGCGGGGGTGCCCATCCTTGGAACGAGTCCTGAATCCATCGATAGAACCGAGGACCGCAAGTTTTTTGGAGCTTTCCTTAACGAACTGGGGATCCGTCAACCCGAGGGTGGAACCGCGACAAATTTTGAGGAAGCCGTTGAGGTGGCCCATCAGATCGGTTTCCCTGTTCTGGTCCGTCCCAGCTTTGTTCTGGGGGGACGTGCCATGGAGATTGTCTATGATGAGGAGCCGCTCAGGCAATATGTAGCCCGTGCTGTGGAGGCCTCACCGGAACGTCCCATCCTGATTGATCGTTACCTGGATGATGCCATCGAGGTGGATGTCGATGCGGTTTGCGATGGCGAAATGTGTGTCATTGGCGGGATTATGGAGCATATCGAGCAGGCCGGTGTTCATTCCGGGGACAGCGCCTGTGTCCTTCCGCCACGTTCACTTTCCGAGCGTGTTTTGAATGAGATCCGTGAGAGCACACGCAAGATTGCACTAGCGCTTCCAGTCAGAGGCCTGATGAATGTGCAGTATGCCGTGCAGCAATGCGCCGGGGAGCCGGATGGAAAGCTTTATGTGCTGGAGGTCAATCCACGTGCCTCGCGAACAGTTCCTTTCGTCAGCAAAGCCATGGGGGTATCCTTGGCGAGTATCGCCGCGCTGGTGATGGCCGGGAGGTCCCTAAAGGAACTCGGTTTCACTGAAGAGCCCAAATCCCGTTACTACTCCGTCAAAGAAGCCGTACTCCCCTTCGTCAAGTTCCGTGAGGTCGACACCTTGTTGGGGCCGGAGATGCGTTCCACAGGGGAGGTGATGGGGATCTCCGGCAACTACGGTGTGGCCTACGCCAAGTCACAAGCGGCAGCAGGCTCGGGATTGCCGACACCTCCCAAGGAAGGGGAGGTCAAACGCGCCTTCCTGTCCGTCAATAACCGTCATAAGGAAGCCTTAGTGCCGATTGCCACCGCGCTCATTTCACTGGGATTCAGTCTGGTGGCCACCGAGGGAACCTGCGGAGTTTTAGCGGCGCATGGGATCGAGGCGCAACGGGTTTTCAAAGTCCATGAGGGGCGTCCGAATATCGTCGACAGGATAAAAAGCAATGAAATTGACCTGGTATTCAACACTCCCTTAGGAGCAGCCTCACAATACGATGAGCGTTCCATCCGCCGTGCGGTCATTGAAGCCGGAATCCCATACGCCACCACTCTTCCCGCCGCACGGGCCATGGTCGAAGCGATCGGTCACCTGGATACCCCCCTCAGTCATGAGGTTCGTTCGCTCCAGGAATGGCATGAACTCAACCGCCAGACCTGCATGGCCTAGGGCGAAAAAAAATGACTCCTTGACTCCATAATTGCTAAAAGATACAATTCCTATAATCACCAGAAAAGGGAGATTGTCCCATGACCGAAGTGAGTCCGGTATTCGTGGGCGCGGAAGCCATGGCGCAGCTTTTGGCGGCAGCAATGGCCCAATCTTTGGAACAAGCCACCAAAATCGCTGCTCTTAATCTCCAACTCGCCACTTCCACAATAACGTCAGGAGCGAATCCAGCAGGAGTCGGCCAAGTCATCGACCTGATAGTGTAAACGTTGGAAAGTTTCGTAATGCGGAAACCCCTAGCGAATGAATTCGCCACTCCTTCGTCTAGAGGGGACGATCACTTATTCCCCGAGATATTGTTTAAGATCCGGTAGGAGCACATCCTTGATATCTGGCTGGTCCATATTTTCGGGGGTCACCATGACCACACCTGTGTCAATCCGCGGTTCAACCTTATCGCCGCGAAGATGGGCCACCACGGTCTTCACCGCGAGGTAGCACATCTTCATCGGGTTCTGGAGGGTGAGGCCATGGATCTTTCCTTCCCTCATCCCTTGAACCAGTTTCTCGCTGCTGTCAAAGCCAACAAAAACAATCTTCCCGGCGCGTCCATCCTCCTCCAGTGCACGCAGGGTACCAAACGTGCTGGATTCATTGGGACAGTAGAATCCCTGAATATCGGGGAACTGGCTGAGGAGACGTTGTGCGGTTTGCATCGCGGTTTCCATGGTGGACCCGGCGTATTGATTGCTTGATAGGATCTTAATCCCAGAGAACTCCTTCTGCATGGTATCGAGGAAACCGGCTTCGCGCAGATTGGTGGAGGCGGAGCCTTCCTGATATCGCATCAGGATCGCATTGCCAGTTCCCCCCATTTTCTCAGCCAAACGGCGTGCGCCCAGAACACCACCCTGGTAATTGTCCGTGGCGACAAAACTCACGAAGTCCTTCCCCACCTCGGCTTCAAGCCCGGAATCCATGATGACTACGGGGATGCCGGCCTGGGTGGCCTCTTTCACGGGATTGACCAGCGCCTTGGCATCCAACGGGGCAAGCACGATGCCCTTGATGTCGGGGGTGATGAAGTTTTGAACCACCTGGATCTGCTGCTCGCGGTCATCCTCCTTTTGTGGACCTTTCCAGATGATGTCAATATCCAGCTCGCGTGCGGCCTTCACCGCGCCGGCATGAATTGCCTTCCAGAATTCATGGGTGGTGCCTTTGGGGATGACAGCGATACGCAGCTTCTTGGGCGCAGCCTCCTTGCCATCTGTTTGCTCTGCTTTTGGAGCACAGCCGGTGATACCAACAGCCAAAGTGATGAGAAATGCCAAGGTGAGTCTGAGTTTCATGTCACCACTCCTCGCAAAGGATTGTTTTTAACCAAACCAGGGACTCTGGCCAGTCTACAGAATGTACCTTGAAAGATCCTGATCCTTCACAATATCGGAGAGGCGTTCGCGTACCAGCTTGTCATCGATTCGGTAACACTTTCCAGGGGTTTCCGGACAGACAAAGGAGATCTCCTCGAGCACCTTCTCGATGATGGTATGCAAACGCCGGGCGCCGATGTTATCAGTTTTTTCGTTAATCTCGGCGGCCATTTCCGCCATCACCTCGATCGCGGAATCCTCGAAGCTGATCAAGACACCTTCGGTTTCAAGAAGCGCCTTGTACTGCTTGGTGAGCGAGTTCTCCGGCTCCTTGAGGATCTGGACAAACTCTTCCTTGCCGAGGGAATCGAGTTCGACCCGGATGGGGAAACGCCCCTGTAGCTCGGGGATCAGGTCGCTTGGGGAAGCACCATAGAAGGCTCCCGCGCCGATGAAGAGGATGTGGTCGGTGTTCACCAACCCATACTTGGTCTTAACCGTGCTGCCCTCCACAATGGGCAGAATGTCGCGTTGAACTCCCTCGCGTGAGACATCCGGTCCGGCTCCCTCGCCGTTGCCGATGATCTTGTCCATTTCATCCAGGAAGATGATCCCCGCCTCCTCGGCGCGGGTAAGGGCCTGTTCTACCAGGCTCTCCTCATCCACTAGACGGGCAAGTTCCTCCTGGATCAGGTGCGGGCGGGCATCACAGATCTTCATGGTCTGCTTGCGTTTGCGTGAGGGAACCATCTTGTCAAGCATTTCCTGGAGATTGGACTGAATTTCCTCCATTCCGGCTCCGGGGATGAAACCCTGAACCATCACGGAACGTTCAGGAAGCTCCACCTCAATCTCACGGTCCTCGAGCTGGCCAGACTGGAGCATGGTCCGCAGTTTTTCCCTGGTCGCCTGCATATGGGAGGCAGGTTGCGCGGGTGGGGTTCCGGGGGTTTCCTGAAGGGTTGAGTAGACCAACGGCGGGGAGGGCAGCAGGAGGTTGAGGAGATGTTCCTCGGCGGCCCGCTTGGCTTCCTCCTCGCATTCTTCCTGACGGCGTGAACGCATATGGTTTACCGAGACCTCGACCAGATCGCGGATCATCGACTCCACATCGCGGCCCACATACCCCACCTCGGTGAACTTGGAGGCCTCCACCTTGATGAAGGGGGCATCCGTCATCTTGGCCAGACGCCGGGCGATCTCGGTCTTGCCGACACCAGTGGGGCCAATCATGAGGATGTTCTTGGGGTAGATTTCGGCGGCCTTCTCCTCAGGAAGTTGGAGGCGCCGCCAACGGCTTCTGAGGGCCAACGCAACCGCCTTCTTGGCATCATGTTGTCCCACAATGTACTTGTTCAGTTCCTCAACAACCTGACGAGGAGTTTTCTCGGTATGGGTATTCATCGATCTCTCATGTAGGGTGTAATGAACTACTTCCGTCCCGGTCTGATCCGGGAGGACCGCGCGGGAACCTCGCCAGGCTCAAGAGGGGAAAGGGTTTCAACCGATATTTGGCTGTT
>CAZORO010000197.1:0-1850 GCA_964581845.1 uncultured bacterium | reverse complement strand
GAGGAGGCGATCTCCATCGAACGGCGGACCATCTCCTCGGCGGTGAGATGAGGAGCATTGTTCAGAAGCGCGCGCGCGGCGGAAAGGGCGAAGGGACCTCCAGAGCCGATGGAGACAATCCCATCATCGGGTTCAACCACATCGCCATTGCCGCTGATGATGAGCGAGTGCTCACGATCCATCACCGCGAGCATGGCCTCCAGACGCCTCAGGGCACGGTCCATACGCCAATCCTTGGCGAGCTCCACCGCCGCCCGGACCAGAGCACCGCTGTATTCATCCAGCTTGGCCTCGAAACGCTCGAAAAGAGTAAAGGCATCGCTTGAGGCCCCAGCGAAACCGGCCAGCACCTGGTCATCATAGAGACGCCTGACTTTGCGCGCGCCGCTCTTGACAATAGTATCGCCAAAGGTGACTTGGCCATCGGCGGCCATGGCCGATTCCCCATTGTGGCGGATTCCGATCACGGTGGTCGAGCGCCAGACTTTACAATCACTCAAAGAATTCCGCCTCCTTGGGGTTCCATGGGATCTTGGGAGCTACACCGCTTGGCATTGTGTCAAAACAAGCAAGAAGGAACAAGGCATAAAGGGATGGCTCCGCCCTTGGCGGATGAACAGCTCTCGACTAGCCTTGCGGTTTGTGGATTTGATGAAGTGGTTGAAGACCTCACACCCCCCAACCCCTCTCTCCCGCAAGGAGAAGGGGGAGTATGGTTGGGTGGGTGAGGTCTTAGGTTTCGACCTTCGCTTCCATGACCATCCGGAGGATCATATAAATGGCTCAGTCCCCCCCCGCTTGCGCTACTTTGCCAATAACGAGTGGAGAGAGTCCCAGGCCAGCGAGGTATTCACACTGTACAACCCCAGTACGGGAGCCATCATCGCCGAGGCCCCTTGCTGCACTCCCTGCGAGATCGATGATGCGATTTCATGCGCGAAGAACGCCTTTGTGAAATGGAGCGAAACACCCTCCCCCAAACGGGTTCAAATACTCTTCAGATTCAAGCATCTGATCGAGGATCGATTGGATGAACTCGCAAGCCTACTCTCCAATGAGATGGGCAAAACTCACGCCGAGGCTCTAGGCGAGTTCGAGCGGGGGTTGGAGATTGTTGAATATGCTTGCGGTATACCGAACCACTTGATGGGAGAATCACTGGAGAATGTGTCGCGGGATGTAGATGTGGTGACTTTCCGGACACCCATTGGTGTCTGTGTGGGGATTGTTCCTTTCAATTTCCCGGCCATGATTCCGCTGTGGATGCTTCCCATCGCCATCGCTTGTGGAAACACCTTTGTCCTCAAGGCCGCCAACCAGGTCCCCCAGTCAGCCATGAAATTGATGGATCTACTTGTGGAGGCGGGGATGCCGCCAGGGGTGGTCAACCTGGTCACTTGCGGCAATAACTCAGTCAGGTGCTTAATCGAACACCCTGATGTGAAGGCGGTGTCCTTCGTGGGTTCCACCCGCGTAGCAAAGATTGTGTATGAAACCGCCGCACGACATGGGAAACGGGTTCAAGCACTTGCGCAGGCCAAGAACCATTGCTTGGTGCTGCCCGATTGCTCGCTGGAGAGGACCGCCAAGGCGATTGTCAATGCCGCCTTCGGATGTAGCGGGCAGCGCTGTATGGCGCTGCCGGTGGTTACCGCACACAAGGCCATCGCGGAGCGTTTGATCAAGGAGGTGAGCAAGGGGTGCAAGTCGATCCGCTTGGGCCATGCCGATGCGCCGGAGACACAGATGGGACCGCTGGTCACACAAGAACATCAACAGCGTGTCCTCGGATATATCGAGAAAGGCATCGCTGAGGGGGCCAAACTGCTACTGGATGGACGACAGGCTCA
>CAZORO010000196.1:0-9005 GCA_964581845.1 uncultured bacterium | reverse complement strand
TAATGACACCGCGCGCGGTGACCATCACCAGGTACTGGTCCTCGAGAAATTCATGGACCGGCACGAAGGCGGTAACCCGCTCTCCCGGCTCCACGGAAATGCAGTTGATGACCGGTTTGCCGCGCGAGGCGCGGCTGCCCTCCGGAATGCTGTAGACCTTGAGCGAATAGGCCTTGCCCTTGTCCGAGAAAAGCAGAAGGTGGTCATGGGTCGAAGTCACAAAGAGATCCTGGACATAATCATCCTCTTTCATGCTCGTGCCCTTGATGCCCTTCCCGCCGCGTGATTGGGAACGGTAGGCTTCGGTGGACTGGCGCTTGATGTAGCCAGCATGGGAGACCGTGATCACCATGTCCTCCTCGGCGATCAGATCCTCGATATCGAAGTCTCCTTGAGCCTCCACGATCTCGGTACGGCGTTCATCACCATATTTGTCGCGGATTTGGGTGAGCTCCTCGCGGATGATCCCGCTGACACGAGCTGGATTGGCGAGGATATCCCGGTAGTCGGTGATGGCCGCCAACAGGTCGTGCATTTCCTGCTCGAGCTGTTCGCGCTCCAATCCAGTCAAACGCTGCAAACGCATGTCCAGAATGGCGCGGGCCTGCAGGTCGGTGAAGCCATACTCGGATATCAGTCGATTGCTGGCCTCATCGCCATCCCGCGAGGCGCGGATGGTGGCGATGATCTGATCGATGATATCCAGCGCCTTGATCAAGCCTTCCACGATATGCGCGCGCTTGAGCGCTTTATCGAGGAGATAGCGTGTTCTGCGTGTGATGACATCGCGGCGGTGATCCAGAAAGTGGTGCAGCATTTGCGCCAGCGAGAGGTAGACGGGGCGGTTCTCCACCAAGGCCAGCAAGGTGATCGAAAAGGTGTGTTGAAGACGCGAGTGGTTGTAGAGCTGGTTGAGAACCACCTCGCTGTTGGCATCACGCTTGAGCTCGAAGACGATCCGCATTCCCTTGCGATCGCTCTCATCACGGATATCGGCGATACCCTCGATCTTCTTCTCACGCACCATGTCGGCGATCTCTTCGAGCAGTTTCCCCTTGTTCACCATGTAGGGGATCTCGGTGACAATGATCGCGTCCTTGTTTTTCAATGTCTCGACACTGGCCACGGCGCGGATCACGGCCCTGCCACGTCCGGTTGTATAGGCTTCATAGATACCGCCCCGTCCCAGGATGAGTCCACCTGTCGGGAAATCAGGGCCGGGGACATAGCGCATGAGCGCATCCACACCGAGGGTCGGGTCCTCAATCAGAGCCAGACAGGCGTTGATCACTTCGGTTAGGTTGTGCGGGGGGATGCTGGTGGCCATGCCCACCGCGATACCCGCGGAACCATTGACCAACAGGTTGGGGATTAACGCCGGGAGAACAACCGGCTCCATGTCCTTCTCATCGAAGGTAGGCGTAAAATCGACTGTGTCCTTGTCGAGGTCGGAGACGAACTCCTCGCTGACCCTTGCCAAGCGGCATTCGGTGTAACGGTAGGCCGCCGGAGGATCACCATCGATGGAACCAAAGTTCCCCTGGCCATCGATGAGGGGGTAGCGCAGGTTCCATTCCTGGGCCATGCGCACCAGGGCATCGTAAACAGCACTGTCACCATGGGGGTGATAGTTGCCGAGGACCTCTCCCACCACCTTGGCACACTTGTTATAGGGACGTGATGGTCCATATCCAGATTTGTGCATGGCATACATAATCCGGCGGTGAACCGGTTTGAAGCCATCGCGAACATCCGGCAGGGCGCGCGCCACGATTACGCTCATGGCGTAATCGATGTAGCTCTCCTGCATCTGTTCTTCAATCGCGTGAGGTCGAATTCTCTCGTCGGGACTCATAGTTTCTCCATGAAAACGGAAAGGCCGGATTAAAAGTTAACACCTCTATTCCGGTCGAAGTCTGGATCAGATATCAAGAACACGGACATTCAACGCATGGCGTTGGATAAACTCGCGGCGTGGCTCGACTTGATCTCCCATCAAGGTCGAGAAGATCCTTTCGGTCTCGGCCTCATCCTCAATTTGCACCCGCAGGAGCGTACGGCGCATAGGATCCATGGTGGTATCCCAGAGCTGCTCCGCGTTCATCTCACCCAAGCCTTTGAAGCGTTGAACCGTCATGCCCTTCTGACTGAGCTCTTTGATCGTGCTGAATAGGCCTTCAAGGCTGAAAACTGGACGTTCCTCTTTACCACGGACATAAAAACCAAGAGGTTCTTCGTTAAGATGTTCGTAGGGCTTGATGCGGTAACGGTCGAGAGGGAATCCCCATTCGAGAAGGTCTACCAATCGCGGATTGAGTTCTCTGGATTCCGGGATTTCGATTTCAATCCACGGGATGAGTTTTTTGCCATTGCCGTTGGAATTGGATTTGTGACCATTACCATTACCACCTCCAACCTCCCCGGAAACCTCCTGTTGCTGGCCTAGGAATGTCCGGCGTAATTCCTCGGCCTGATCTTTATTGAGGGCCCAGTGTTTTTCCTCGCCGCGCACAAACATCGCCACTGGCACCTGCCCCTTGGCGATAAAGGAAAGGTACTCGCCGAAATCGATACCCTTGCGTTCCAACACTTTGGCGATATGCCCCAGCACCATAATGTGGTCGGCAAGTTTGTGTAGATCGTCCCCTTTGAGGGGCGGAACTGGTTCTTTATCATCTCTTACAGGGAAACGGAATTCGGAATCCTCGCACCCAATGAGAATGAGTTCACGGTTAAGTTCATCTTCGGATTGAATATACCGCTCGGATTTTCCCTTTTTGACAAGGAAAAGTGGGGGCTGAGCGATATAGACATGCCCCGCCTCAATCAGCGCGCGGAACTGGCGGAAGATGAAGGTGAGCAACAGCGTCCGGATATGCGCGCCATCGACATCGGCATCGGTCATGAGGATGATCTTGTTGTAACGCAGCTTGGTGATATCAAAATCCTCCTCGCCGATCCCAGTGCCTAATGCGGTGATGACGGTGCGGATCTCCTCGTTGGAAAGCACCTTGTCGAGGCGGGCTTTTTCAACATTGATGATCTTGCCCTTGAGGGGAAGGATGGCCTGGAAGCTCCGGTCGCGTCCCTGTTTGGCGGAACCACCGGCGGAGTCTCCCTCAACCAGGTAGAGCTCCGAGCGTTCGGTCCCTCTCTCCGAGCAATCAGCCAGTTTCCCCGGAAGGGAGCTGCCATCCAGGATTCCTTTTCTGCGGGTCAGTTCCTTCGCTTTGCGGGCGGCTTCACGGGCCACGGCGGCATTGGTGGCCTTCATCACAATGGATTTGGCAACCGCTGGATTCTCGGCGAGAAAGGTGGTTAAGCCATCGCGGAGAACCGATTCGACAATACCCCTGACCTCACTATTGAGGAGCTTGACCTTGGTTTGGGCCTCAAATTGTGGATTGGAGAGCTTGACGCTGATGACGCCGGCCAGTCCTTCACGGACATCCTCACCTTGCAAGGAAAAGTCTTCTTGTTTGAAGAGTTTGTTTTCCTTCCCATAGGTGTTGAGAACACGGGTGAGCGCGGCCTTGAATCCCTCCAGGTGCGAGCCGCCGCTGGTAGTGTTGATGGTGTTGGCGAAACAGAAGAGGTTTTCGTGGTACCCCTCGTTGTATTGAAGGGCGATTTCCACCAGGTAGTACTGATCTCCCTCCTCAACTGGTTCAAACTCCTTCTCGATGTAGATTGGTTTAGTTGGGAGTAGAGCCTCGCCACGGTCCTTGTTGAGATATTCGACAAATTCAGCGACTCCCCCCTCGTAATGGAAGGTTTCCTCGCGCCCTGAGCGCTCATCAGCCAAGCGGATACGGACTCCCCGGTTAAGGAAAGCCATCTCACGGAAGCGTGCGGCAAGGAGGTCAAAAGAAAATTCATCGGCCTCGAAGAATGAAAAGTCCGGACGGAAGGTTTGCTTGGTGCCGCGAAGGTGGGTGGGACCGATTACCTCCACACCACCCGTGGAGACACTGGCCTCAAAACGCTGGTGGTAGTGGGTACCGTCTCTATAGACATTGACATCGAAGAACTCGGAAAGGGCATTGACCACCGAAACCCCCACGCCATGCAGTCCGCCAGAGGCTTTGTAGGACTTCCCATCGAATTTCCCACCCGCATGGAGGACTGTGAGAACCACCTCAAGGGCTGACTTGTCGGGATAGGTTGGATGGCGGTCCACTGGGATCCCGCGCCCGTTATCGGAAACCGTAATGCTATTATCAAAGTGGATGGTGACATCGATTTTGTCGCAATAGCCAGCGATGGCTTCATCGACGCTGTTGTCGACAACTTCAAAGACCAAGTGATGCAGACCTTGGGTGCCTGTTTGACCGATGTACATACCCGGCCGTTTACGGACCGCATCGAGCCCTTCAAGGACAACGATGCTCTCCGCTCCATAATCGTTCTCAGGGGTGGACACACTCTGCTGCATGACTATCTCGGACACCACTTTATCTCAACATTCGATGTAGATTCGGCGGGGTTACTAGAACGCGAACCGGCTTCCCCCATCCCTCATCGCCCAATAAAAGACTATACATTTAACCCATTGAAATGTCAAGAGTTAAATGCAAATAATCAAGGCTATTCGCTTGCCAGATCTGAGGGGAGGTATATAAAATAAACCTGGTAGGTATCCATGAAATGGGCCCATGGTAAATGGCCCAATGAAAATGGGCATAGGAGTAGGAAAAAGACCCTAAGAAAGGCGGGGTGAGGGAATTGCTCTGGAGAGACAAGTTGCCTTGTTTATGAAAGTGGGAAACTCATACGGTCCAGGAGAGAGACCTCCTGGACCGTTGATGGAAAACAAACACACTATCAAAATGAATGGTTAAACAATAAAGAATCCGGGCGTATAAATTAGTTATCTTTCTTACTTGAATCTTCACTCTCCCTTTCTGATTCTGCAGGAGCCTCGATTTCAACTCCAACAGATGCCGTTTTCTGCATTAAGAACTTCTTGGAGCTCTTGACACGGGCGGACTTGCCGAAGCGTTCACGCAGGTAGTAGAGACGTGCCCGGCGGACATGACCGCGCCGGCTCACCTTGATGCTCTCGATCAATGGCGAGTGAAGGAAGAAGGTTCTTTCAACTCCAATCCCGGAGCTGACCTTCCTGACAGTCACCATCTCAGAGGCTCCACCCCCATTACGGCGTGTGCAGATCCCCTCAAATCCCTGAATACGTTCACGGTCACCTTCACGGACTCTCAGGTTGACACGAACCGTATCTCCCACGCGGAACTCTGGTACATCCGTACGCATCTGGTTCCGCTCAAACCTCTCAAGTGCAACATTGGCCATGGTGGTGGTCCTCCTTATCTTCTTGGTACTTTCTCTTTCAGTTCCCTTCCCCAACCAAGCGTTCGAGCGTGATGGCCACCGCGCTGCGCACTGAAAGGTGGTTCCATCGCCCTGCCCGGATGGGTGGGAGTATATAGTCACATCGATCCAGGATCCGTCGGCTCAGCCCGTAAGCGGTACCAAATAAAATCAGTACCGGTTGAGGAGTCTCTTGGATCCTTCGCGCTAGGTCTGAAAAAGTAACCTGACCTCTCTGGGCACGCGCGCTGGTAGCGGCTACCAACGGATGCGTTCCCTCCTTTTTCTCAATCGAGGCCAAAACCTCCTCCAGATCGATCGCAACTTCGACTACCTCAAGGGCCTCGCCCCGGTTAGGGATCGAAAAATTTCCGATCCCCGCATTCCAGTAAGAGATCATGCGTTGTGCTAAATAACGCATGGTTTCCAACGGGGTTACTACATAGTACCGCGCGACTCCATAGGTCCGGCAGGAACGCGCGATATCGTGAACATCGAAGTGAGTCAACGAGCTGGTGATCTCATTTCCAGTCTTGTCGACCACTCCACCATGCATGAGCGCGACATAGAGCGCTCCCATCAGGCTCCCTGCTCATACTTGGCGTAGAGATCAGGCCGTTTCCGCCGTGTCATCTCCACCGCCATGCGTTTACGCCAGGCCTCGATCTTCGCATGGTTGCCCGAGAGGAGCACCTCTGGAACCTCGAGTCCCCGTACCACCCGTGGACGGGTATAGCGGGGACAATCTAGGAGCTCCTGATAGTGGGAATCCTCCTCAACCGAGGCATATCCTCCCACCACATCCGGCAACAACCGGATCACCGCATCCGCGATCACCATCGCGGGGAGCTCGCCTCCCGTAAGGACAAAATCCCCGATCGAGACCTCCTCCGGTTGCATGAGGTCGATGAAGCGTTCATCGACTCCCTTGTAGTGCCCACATACAAGGATCAGGTGTTTTACACTCGAAAACTCACGAGCGAGATCCTGATCGAGCACCCTGCCTTGCGGAGAAGTCAAAACTAACCGGCGCTCCTGTGCGGCACTTTCTTTCATGGCCTCCTCCACCGCCTCAAGCAGCGGAAGAGCCAGCATGACCAATCCCTCGGATCCACCATACTGAGTATCGTCCGTTTTATGGTGAGGATCCTTTGTATAATCACGCGGGTTGAAAAAACGGAATTCAACCAGCCCTCTTTCCACCGCCTTACCCAGGATCGAGGTTTGGAGGGGCGTAAACATCTCCGGAAATGTCGTGATGAAATCGATCCGCATCACGCCCTCAATCCACGCCGGTTGCTTCTTCCAGTCCCTCCAGTAGATTCACCAGTAAAACCGGTGGTTCTCCTTCTTTGCTCGAAGGCTCCAGGACCGCATCGACCTCCCCGGTGAGGGGGAGGAGAAATCTCCTGCTTTTCTCATTTTCGACCTCAACCACCGAGTTGGCGGCGGATTCGATCAGATCCACCACAACTCCGAGGTTACGTCCCCCGCGGCTCCTTACTTGAGCCCCCATCAGATCGGCCCAATACACCTCACCTTCGAGTAGTTCAGGCAGATCCTCCCGCCGGGTGACCACCAACGCATTCCGCAAGGTGGCGGTGGATTCGCGGGTTTCAAAACCCTCCCATTTCACGATCCAACCGTGGGCGTCCTCGCGCGCCGCGACCACGCGTATGGGTAATATCCCTCCTGCGCGCGCCAAGCAGACCGCTAATGGGACCTCCTCCCCGAAGACCGCCTCCAAATCCCCTTCCGGCCAGACACGAACCGATCCATCCAAACCGAAAGGCTTACCGATCCGGGCAACAACGACCCAGGGATCTGGGGGGAAGGTGGTCATTCGAGGATGACGACCTGAACCTTTCCTTCCTTATGGCAGGCGGCTGCTTTCCCAACCAATTCCCGTAGGGCCTTGGCGGTCTTTCCACCTCGTCCAATCAAGCGCCCAAGATCCTGAGGGTTAACCTGAACCTTGAGGATGGTTGCATCGCCTTCCTCCTCGGTCAGGATCGCTACATCCTCGGGATGCGAGACCAATGAACGAGTCAGGTATGCCAACAATTCTTGTGACATGGACACCAGAGCTACTCCTTCTCAGGGCGAATTCCTTCATCCAGCCATGTAGCCCTGAATCTCAGGAGGCTGCCGATACTTCCGAACTGTCCCCTCCCACCGGGGCTTCCACCACCTGATCTTCCACCGCCGGGGTTTCCACCGCCGGGAGGGCGGCCTTTTCGGTCTTGGCGGCAGCCTTAGCGGCGGCCTTCCCGGCCTTGGCGCGGATGCGTTCGAGGCTCTTGGCGACCTCTTGCTCGATCACCTCGGGGGATTTCCCCTGTTTGATAAGCTGATACCGCTGCCAAACACCAGTCTGCTTGAGCAGGCTGCGCGCGGTCTCGGTGGGCTGAGCACCCTTGTTCAACCACTCGATCACCTCTTCTTGGTGAACCTTGAGCTGGTGCGGTTGAGACAAGGGATTGTAATAACCCAAGATGCTCACCGAACGTCCATCCCGTCTCGCCCGCGAGTCAACCACCGCCAACCTGAAGAAGGGACGGTGACGCGATCCAATGCGAGTCAATCGGATCTTAAGTGCCATGGATTCCTCCTAAAGAAACGGACCTTTTTTCCGTATTCAATTCCTGCCAAAGGAAGAGAAGAAACCGCGCTTGACTTGCTTGCCCTTCTTCTTCCGGTCTTTCGAGCTGGGAGTGAATTTGCTCCCGATATTCTTCCTCATCAACTTTTTGATCTGCTCAAACTTTCCGAGCAGGCCATTCACATCCTGGATGGTTGTGCCACTCCCCATTGCGATCCGCTTCCGCCGTGAACCTGAAATGAGCTTGGGCCGCTCACGTTCTTCGCGAGTCATGGAATGGATCATTGCCTCGACCTTGACCAGCTCGCGTTCGCCCATATCCAGGTTCTTGACCGCTGCATTGGTTCCCATGCCGGGAAGCATCGAGAGGATTTCACGGACTCCTCCCATGGTGTGGATCTGCTTGATCTGTCCGAGAAAGTCCTCGAAATCAAATTCATCTTTGCGAATCTTTTTGGTAAGCGCGCGTGTCTGTTCCTCGGTGTAGGCCGATTCCGCCTTCTCAATCAAGCTGAGCACATCGCCCATGCCGAGAATGCGCGAGGCCATTCGGTCGGCATGGAAGACCTCGATGTTATCGATCTTCTCGCCCATGCCAGCGAAGAGGATCGGACGCCCAGTTACCGCACGGACTGACAGAGCCGCTCCACCCCGTGTATCACCATCGAGCTTGGTGAGGATGACTCCATCGATTCCGATTTTCTGATTGAAGATCTCGGCTTGCTGAGTGGCATCCTGGCCAGTCATGGAGTCGGCCACGAAGATACGCCAGTAGGGATTGATGGCCTGGCGGATCCTCTGAAGCTCCTCCATCATCTCATCGTCAATATGGAGACGTCCGGCGGTATCGAGGATGACCGTATCCAGAACCTCACGGTCGGCGAATGTCAGGCTGCCAGTGGCAATATCCACAGGGTTCACCTCGGCACCCGGTGCATACACGGGAACTTCGATCTGTTGTCCGAGGACCTTGAGCTGATCATTAGCGGCCGGTCTGTATACATCTGCCGCCACCAGCAATGGACGCCGCCCTTCCTTCTTATAGAAATTGGCCAGTTTGGCGGCGGTGGTGGTC
>CAZORO010000195.1:0-9037 GCA_964581845.1 uncultured bacterium | reverse complement strand
CAGAAGTCAATGAGTTTTTGATCTCTCGCTGATAGGGGAAATTGAGGCTTGTCATTTGTATCATTCATGTTCCTGTTCCACTCCTTCCGAACATGCTGTTGGTATTCGAGACCATCTTGGGAGTGAGTACTCCAACACCCGAAAAAGGGGGAGGTCATCAAGATTTTCTGTCGTGTATCGCTGAAGAAACTCACCTATGGCTTGGTGGATGAGGTCGGTCTGGGACATCTTGTTTTTGACACACAAAGAGGTCAGATCCTCGAGCTGTTTTTGTGAAAGGTTCAGGATAACTTGCATTTCCATATTCTCACATAACAATTTTGCTCAGACCAGATACCTTTCTAATGGACACCTCTCTTTCTCTTTTACTCGTACCAATTTGGTTCTATTATATCCAAACGCCCTCCTGAGCCCACCCGCTCAGTGTTTCTACGTGTGTGATGTCTCCATCTGTGGGCGTGTAAAACTGGAGGTCAACATGCGTTATCCGTTTCTCGCTATAAACCTTTTATCCAGCATTTTTATCCCCGGCTGCCTCGCGCAGGACGATTGGCGTGAGTACGGCCCACCTGGCGGGGTGGTGGTCAGCCTGATCTCGGACAGCAGCCATGAGGTCTTCTATGCGGCGACACCCGAACGGCTCTACCGCAGCTTTGATTCAGGGCTGAATTGGGAACCTCTTCCTGCCATGCCCAATGTGAGTGGAATCAAGGATGCCGTCTTAGTGGGAGACTCCGAAATAGGTTTGTTGGTCTGCACTAATACGGATGGTGTCTATCGATGGAACCCTGCTTCCCAATCTTGGCTTCTGAAAATCACTGGGATTGACCCTGCTACACCCTATGCCCTTCAGTTTTTTGATCTGAGTGTGGCATCCGCCACCTCCACCCGGGTCTTTGTAGGAGGTTCCACCGGTCTGTATTACAGCGATGACCGGGGAGATCAATGGCACAAAATCACGCTCCCGTATGAGAACAGCAATCCTCAATATAAAATAGCCACCAAGGTGGAGGCCGCCGCTGATGGGAGTGTCTATGTCTACACCTACACTCCCATCCGTATCGAACCAGACCTGACTACTCCCACTTTTTTTGTGATGAAACCAGGGCTTCCCTCCACCGCCTTGTCCGGCGCGATGATCTGGCCAAATCCAGAAAACCCCGATGAACTCATGATGATTTTCAACAAGGTTTACTACAGCAACGACCGTGGTGAGCACTGGTCGTCTCCCGTGGCAGGACAGGTACCCCCTTCCCCGGTCTCGGTGGACTGGCTCTATGGAAAGCCGATGGTGTATGGGGTCACCTCCACCTGTGTCCTTGAGCGAGGCACTATGACCTGGTCCCTGTTATGGGCACGCCCCATCCGGACCAAATACCGCGCGATTGAACGTGACACCCTCCCGGGTCACCTTCTGATTGCCTCGGAGAGCCGTGGCGTCTGGCGCAGCAATGACATGGGGCAGTCCTGGACCTATTCCTCGAATGGGATGAGTGCCCATGGTGCGGTCCATGCAGTGGGAGTCTATCCCAACGATCCCTCCATTGTTTATGCCGGTATGCAGACCGAAGGTATCTGGCGGACTCAGGATGATGGCGCCACTTGGGAGGAACGGAACACGGGATTCGACTCGGATATCGCTTATAGTGTTTCGATCCGTTCTATTGCCGTCGATCCCGTGCATCCCAATCACCTGCTGGTAGGAACAGAAACTCAAGCCGGCACGCCCGCCTGGCTCTACCAGAGCCAGGACAGTGGTCAGCATTGGACCAAGGTGACCACCGGGCCAACCGGACTGGCTTTCTGCATTTTCTTTGTTCCCTCCAACCCAAGCGTGATCCTGGTGGGGACCGGTGGAGATGGGATCTGGCGCAGCCCCGATGATGGCGTCACTTGGTCGCGTGTGGCCGATAAGGAGATCTACCGGAATGTCCTCGACTTCGCGCAGGAAAAGGGAGGACGGATTTTCGCGCCGCTGATCGGTGGCTTCAATCCAACCAATGGTTTTGGCTACAGCGACAATACCGGAGCTACCTGGACAGCGGTGGAGGAGGGCGCCTCGAGCTCTATTGCCGCGGACCCGGTCCGGCCAGGACGAATCATGCGCGGAACTGGCTGGTGGGATGCCGGCGCGGGGATGCTTTATACCTCCAATAACGGTGCTCAATGGGATGCTGTTAACAACGGTCTCCCCACTCGTGTCTATGGCTATGATGTTTCTCGCAGCACCGTGGCCGATCCGGCTCATTCCGGAACCTACTATACCTTTCTTTCGGGCAGCGGTGTCTTCAAGACTGAGAACGATGGGGCAGGCTGGAACCAGGTTGGAACTTTGAAGGAGGGGAATACGCTGGAGTTCTCCACTCGTAAACAGGGAACCTTGTTCGCGGGACGGGGCAATGCGGGGATCTGGTACTACCAGGTCGAGGAGCCGATGCCGACTCCCACACCCAGTGTTTCACCTACCCCGAATGTCACTCCGACTTATACTCCACCCCCATGGTTCCCACCGATGGGTACCCCTACTCCAACCATCCCGGCCCAACCAAACATCGGGGCGGCCGATGATGCCACCTGGTTCTCACCCGCCAATCCCAAGGTGGGTGACAGCGTTTCTTTGGGGACACTTCTTTTCAACAATTCGACCACCTCAGTTTCGAATGTCCGGGTTGATTTCCATGTGGGAGCTGACCTGAACAACCTTCCGTTGCTTTCCACTGTGAATGTGCCTTCGCTGGCCGCGCGTTCACGTGCTCAAATTCAGTCTACCTCAAACTTCCAGGTCCCGGGCGCTGGCACCTATTATGTCAAGGTGAAAGTAGACCCTTTGAATGCGGTCTCCGAATATGATGAGAGCGACAATGAGGTACGTGGTTCTTTCTACGCGCGTTTGGGAGGAGCGGATAAAACTCCCCCCACCGGTTCAATCCGCATTGATGGTGGGAGTTTGTTTTCACGGGACCTGACTGTCCACCTCAACCTGAATGCTTCGGATGCAGGCAGTGGAGTCGCGTATATGTACCTGACCGGTTGGGTCTATGACCCGCGTTATGGAGACTTGGTTCAGTACTACAGGAGCGGCTGGATGGATTACCTTGCCAGCGCCAATTACCTTCTCGAGGGGGGCTTCTTCGAGGCCCTCTCAGTGACTTATGCTGATCTGGATGAGAATGTTTCAGACACCTACTGGGCGGTCATCAACTATTATCCCACTGAGTACACAGAATATGTCTTTTGGGATGAATCGATCTACTACCCGATGTATCTCACCGCTGGCGCAAATGTCACTCTGACAGTCAACCATGTCTTCGGCGACAGCGACCTGTATGTCATCGCCCCCTCGACACCGGATGGATTCTACAATTGGTCGAGTGTCCATGATGGGATTACCTCAGAAAACATTGCCTTCACCGCTCCAGAGACAGGCGTCTACTGGACCGTGGTCTTTGGCTATGACTTCTCGGAATATCGTCTTCTGTGCAGCGGGAGCATGGCGGCAAAGGAATCGATCGAAGCCCCACCGATGCTTACCAAAGGAACACGGCGTGCACCTGGTTTTGTGCCTCCCTCGGTGGAAACAGAAATACCCGGTAAAATTGCGGTGCCTTCCTTCAGTGTGGATTTGTATCCCGATGGTACGGTCAACTATAAAGATCTTTTCAAGCTTTCGAGAATGTGGGGCAAGAAAATGGGGGATATGGGTTACGATGCTCGTTTGGGGAGCATTGATCCAGACCACCGGATTGGAGGAACACATTTGCTGCAGTGGTTGGCGATACGGCGGTGAATTGGTGGTAAGGATGTGGATTACGAACCGACACATGGTGCTCTGAAGGGGCGGAGCTGATCCAGTTCCGCCCCTTCCTTGACACCCCCCCCTTGGATGTTACTTTTCCCGCATGAATCCCACGCCTTGCCTCTTTGGTTTTGGCCTCCACAACCATCAACCAGTTGGAAACTTTGAATCCATCTTCGAGGAAGCCTTTCAAAAGGCTTATCTCCCCTTCCTGGAGGTCTTCGACCGGCATGAGAACATCCGGGTCACCCAGCACTTCACCGGTATCCTCCTGGATTGGTTCGAAAAGCATCACCCGGATTTCATCGACCGGCTTGGAGAACTAGTAAATGAGGAACGGATCGAGTTGATGGGAGGCGGCTACTATGAGCCGATTCTGGTCATGCTTCCTGAACGCGACAGCCGCGAACAACTAGAGGCCCTCAGTGAACGCATCCGTTCACGCTTTGGGAAGCGCCCCAAGGGGGCCTGGGTGGCGGAAAGGGTTTGGGAACCTTCGCTAACCAGTCTTTTCGCCGAGGCTGGGCTGGAGTATGTGGTCCTGGACGATGCTCATTTCAAAATGGCGGGACTCAGAGAGGACCAACTGACCGGACCCTTCATGACCGAGGACCAGGGCAAGACCCTGACCGTTTTTCCCATCAGTCAGAAACTACGCTACATCATCCCCTTCCACCAGGTCTTTGAAACCATCGACTATCTAAAGAACTTCCCGGCGGGGAAGGGAATCCGTTGCGTCACCATGGCCGATGATGGCGAGAAGTTCGGCATCTGGCCGGAGACTTACAAGTCGGTCTATGAAGAGGGATGGCTGGAGGAGTTCTTCACTGCTCTTGAAGAGGAATCCGGATGGTTAGAGATGGTGACCTTCTCGGAGGCACGGCAACGGTGTGCCTCGCAAGGGCTGGTGTATCTGCCAACCGCCTCCTATTCAGAGATGATGGACTGGGCGCTCCCTTGGGATGAGGGACGTGCCATCGAGGACTTCCGCAAGCATCTCCCTGAGAAGACCCGTCAGCGTTATGGGCGTTTCATCAAGGGCAGCTTCTGGAGATCCTTTCTCACCAAGTACCGCGAGATCCAGCACATCCACCGCAAAATGCTCTCGGTCAGTGAGGTGGTCCACACCTTGCCGGAGGATTTTCCCACCAAGGAAGAGGCCCTCCACCATCTGTGGGCCGCGGAATGCAACTGTGGTTACTGGCATGGGGTGTTCGGTGGCATCTACCTCAACCATATCCGTGCGGAGAACTATCACAACCTGATTCTGGCCGAACAAGTGGCCCGTTCAGCGGGACAGGGAACCGTGAATGCGATCCATTTCCGCCGCTGGGATTTCTTCCGCGATGGTGGTGATGCCCTCGAAGTGACTACTCCTACCGCGCACCTCCTGTTTGACTTGGCGAATGATGGGGGATTAATGGAGTGGGATTTCCTTCCCAAGGCCTGGAACCTGGTCAACACCCTCTCGCGCCGTCCGGAAACTTATCACCGCGATCTTCTTGAAGTGGCCGCCAAACCCCAACAGGAAGGCCAAGTGGCCTCGATCCATGACTTGCATCGTGTCAAAGAGAAAGGACTCGAACGTTTGCTGGTTTATGATCCTTACCGCCGTGGCGGGAACATCCTCCACTGTATGAAACCGGATCTGGCTCTGGAGAAGCTCTTGGCCGATCCCAGCCTGGATCTGCGTGATGGGGCCTGTGTGAAAGCCCATGTAAACTTCAAGACCACCACTACGGGGTGTGAGATCACCTTTGTGTCGTTAGACAAGATCAAGAACCGCGCGGGAAGGATCTCTGAAGTAGAGGTACAACGAATCTGGACCTATGATTCTGCGGAGGATGAATGGCAAGTTGAATTACGCTTGCGGAATGAATCGTTGGATGGAGTGACCTTCGATTTGGGTATAGAGTTCGGCTGGTCGCTCAATGCAGGCAAGACCTTCGACCGGTACTACCGGATTGATGGTCAGACTCCCGAGGATCCGGAGTTGGGAAGTGTAGGCGAAAGTCAGGGTGTGGGTTCGGTGAGTCTGACCGAGGATTGGTGGGGGGTAAAGATCGAGTTCCATTTTGAAAAGCGTGCTAAGCTCTGGCGTTTCCCAATCGAGACCGTTTCCAGCTCGGAGGGGGGATTCGAGCGGAGTTATCAGAGCAGTGTGGTTATCCCCTCCTGGCCGGTAACCCTCGTGCCGGCAGGCGGGGTGGATGCAGTCTGGTCCACTCGTTTCCGTTTGAAAGTACACAATCTTCCCCATGGGGGTGCTTCATGAACATCGAAGCTTTAAAGGAGTCCTATCAGTGCCCCAAATGCAAGGGCAAGCATCCCCTCCTGACTGAGCATGCCATCCCGCGTGGTGGGCCCGCCAAGATTCCTCTCCCCATCCTGGACCGTTATCTTTTCGTGAGCTGTTCTCTGTGCGGATATACCGAAACTTACAACCTTAAGATCATTGAGCGTGTAGAGGAGAAAGCCACCCAGCCAGTTGCGCAGGAGGTACGGCGGTAACCCCCCGACGCAGTAGCGATTTCAATCGCCTGGGAATGCGTACAATGCGAATGAATTCGCTACTCGGTTAAAGTCTCCCTATCTGCCTCCCCCGCTCCACGAAAAAACGTTCTGTCTCGTAGTTGATCTCCGGCGGCTCGGAATGGTCCGTGTGAAGAATGTAACCGCCACCATTTTGGATGATGGGCGGGATCTTGGCCTGGAGCTCCTCTTCGATTTGTTTGAAGTCGTTGCTGATTAGAGTTCTCACATCGATATTCCCGAAGAAGGAGATCCTGTCGCCGAATGCTTTGAATAGCCTGCGCATGTCCATGCCAGCCTTGACTTCCATCGCCTGCAAGCAATCCATGCCCGCCTCGACCAGGCCGGACACCAATGGTTCCACATACCCGCAGGAGTGCACGATCACCTTGCAGCCAATGGAATGTGAATAATCGAACAGGAGTTTGTGTCCTGGCTGGACAATCTCTCGATACATGGAGGGAGACATGAAGGGACGGTTTTTGAATCCCATGTCCTCGAAGAACCACATCCCATCCGGAATTCCTTCCTCCGCGAACAGAACTTCCAGGTGGTTAATGGTCATGCGGGCGAAGGTCATCACCATGTCCTTGACCCACTCCGGGTCGGTGGCCATGCCCATCAGCATGTACTCATGCCCACACACTGGGTGCATCTGCTCGAAAGGGGCCACCCCCGCCCAGGTGAAAAAACGGTTCCGTTCGGCGGCGAAGGCCTTGGCCTTTCGGTAGTCCTCGATGGGGATCCGGCGGCGGTCCACGTCCAGTAGGTGGGGTTTGATCTTCTCCTCCCAAGCACGGCGTTCCTTGACCTCGAAATCCACATGCTCCGGTGTACTATCGTGCAGCTTGTGACGGCGCAATGTGGCGCCATTACCGTCTTTCTGAAGGATGGTCTCCTCGGTCTCCTCAATCACCACTGGCTGGAAATCGAGGTCTGCCGTGCAGTTGATCCATCCTCCCCCACGGATATCCTGCCCGAAGTGCTCGTTGACATCTTCTTCGGCCCCAAGGTGTCCCTCAGTCCGCCAACGCTTGATCGTGGCTTCCCATGGGCTGATGACCGCCGGGGTATAATCCACCGGCTTGCGCGCCAGGGCATTGGCGACCCGCTCAACGCTTGTCATTTTTGGATTCCTATTTCAGTTCTTTCACCTTGAGGTTCCGGAAATAAACCAGTACGCCACCGTGCTTGCCTTGCAAGCCGATTCTTCCTTTGGTGGGAAGTTTGTTGAAGGGTTTCGAGCACCATGGTGGGATTTCCGAACCATCGGGATTGGTTTTCACGTTGTCCCACTTGTTCATATCCATATTGATGATAGGTTCCCCATTAAGAACCACGCTAATGTGCTGGCCCACGCATTGGATCGTAAAATGATTCCATTCTCCTGGCTTCTTGACCGCGCTCTTGGCGGCTGGCAGATGACCGAATATGGCGCCACACTGCCAGGTCTTGGGTGACTTGGCCCACTTCTCGGCATAATCATCGGCAATCTGGATCTCCACCGAGTCCGAGACAAAGTTAGCAACATCAGAGCAGTATACGAAAACCCCACTGTTGGTTCCGGGTTCATTCTTGAACTCCAAGTCTAGGATGAAATTCTCGTAATCTTTCTTGGTCCAGATGCACTGATCCTCGCTGGGGATCAGAACGCCATCCATGACCTTCCAGATACCTGCTGGAAACTCGGCATTGGAAAGGTCATCCTCGAACACGGATTGCCAACCGGTTGTATCGGGATGAGTAGTCAAAGGGGGCGGCCCAGCCGGTTGATCCGCCGCCATAACCAAGCTGACTGGGAATACAAACACCGTGCACATCAGAAACAGTCTCATTCCATTCCACCTCGTTTCTATCAGTCCGGATCCCTTTATGAATCAATGGATTGAAGATGCCCCTTCAAGGAAGGAGCAAGCACGAAAAATGCCTATCTTCTCCTTCCGGAACTGACCGCAAGTGATGAAGTGTAATCGTTCTCCCTTCAAGTTTCAAAGGATGCAAAGGTGTCATTTGCTGTGTTCAATGAATGAGCCCCATCTTTACTTGTATGTAAATGCGTGTTAGAAAAAGACAACGGCTCAAAATGGGCCTTTACGCGAAGTTAAGCGGGAGTATCCAAGGAGTTTTGAGCGGGGATACTCTCAGCCCATGGGAGATAAATACTCTCGTATGGCAAGAGGAAAAAGCAAAACGGGTACGAGACCGGCTGAACCCGAAGCGGTCCGGGAAACCCCTCCAGCACCCATTGTCCTGGAACCGGATCCGGAACGTTTCACAGCACTGGAGTACCTTGTCGTGAACGCGGCTTTCTGGCTGTTCTGTTTAGTGAATCTTCTCGTGGCGAAATGGTTTATGGGAGAAGCCACCGGCCTTTATTTCTTTTTCGGAGTTATGGCTCTCGGTTTTTCCGTCGCGTGCCTTCTCTCCTACCTCCATGACCGATTCTATGAGGACGATTTACCCGGACAGGAATCACCCTGAAAACGGTCCCTTGACCGTTTAAGTCCGTTCTTTTTCACTCCTTTCCTTGAGCCTTCACAAGAGTGATGAGTTCCCCTTAATGGCTGTGGGTGTCACCTGCTGATGCGAACATGAGGATTGTCACTGGCCGGGTGATGGCCGCCATTGACCGGATATCCATTCAGGAGCGGGGGATTCCCTCGTTGTCCCTGATGGAGCGCGCGGGATGGAACGCCGCCTCCCTTTGCC
>CAZORO010000194.1:266-9053 GCA_964581845.1 uncultured bacterium | reverse complement strand
GGCCTGACCTCTGTCCAGGGAGAACACAACCCCACTGGGGGAAACCTGCCTGCGGATCCTCAGCTGATTCCCGTCGATCTCCGCATGGGTCCCCAGCTGTTAATTGATAATTTCCTGATCGAAGAGAGCCATGGGGTGGTGAAGACAACCCACCATCCCAAGCGTTATGAAAACAATCCCATCCTGGGCAAGGATCAGCATACAACCCAACCTTATGTCACCGTCCTACGGGATCCGGACTCAGGCCGGTTCCGGATGTGGTACAACGCGGATATTGGGCGGGACTGTGCAATCGCCTATGCGGAGTCGGGTGATGGAATCCATTGGGAGATACCGGTCCTCTCGATCATGGGGGAGAACAACAAACTCCTGAGCATCAGCTCCAAATACCAGAATGGCTATGGAGTCAGTGTGATCGATGATGGGACCAGGGAACAAGATCCTTCCCGCCGCTACAAGCTGGTCTATTGGGGTCAGGAAAAGCCTTGGCCCGGGGGAGATCCAGGTATGCGGGTGGCGTTTTCCCCGGATGGGATCCACTGGACAAAGTATTCCGGAAATCCTGTCCTTCCTGATTTTTCCGAACGCGAACAGTTCGCCCTAGATGATCCGCGCCGCCCTTATGGAGTGGGAGACATCATGGATGTTTACTGGGACCCCCTCCGTCATCGTTATGGAGCCACGCTGAAGACTCCGGCCATTTCCCCGGATGGTCTCGAAACCGCTCCCAAGGCGAATGTCTATATCCGCAGGCTGGTGAGTTCCTCGATCAGTTATGACTTCGTGAATTGGTTGCGGCCTTGGCGGATACTTCTTCCGGAAAGGGAGGAAGGCCTGCTGGAGTTCTATGGCATCGGTGGACCTTTCGCGCGCGGCAGTCTCTTAATCGGTTTTGTCAGGATGCTTCGTGATGATCTTCCAGCCAATCCGGGTGGTCCAGTGGAAGGAATAGGGTATGCGGTTCTGGCCACCAGCCGGGATGGAATCCACTGGGAGCGTCATAAGGATATCTTTTTGAACCGTGGAGAGGATCCTGACTCCTGGGACCGTGCCATGACTTGGATTGGCTGCGCTTTACCCGCCAAGGACCAGATTTATCTCTATTACGGCGGTTACAAACAGGGACACAAGATCGAGGCCAGGACAGAGCGGCAGATAGGGCTGGCGGTGATGCCGCGTGACCGTTTCGTTTCGGTCGATTCCCAAGTAGTGGAGAAGGGTTATCTCCGGACTGTTCCGCTTTATCTGGCGGAGGGAAAAGGGAAACAACTCGCCGTGAATGCGGATTGTGGAAATGAAGGAGCTATCCGCATACAGATCTGTAATACTCGTGGGGATGTCATCCCTGGATTCAGTTTTGAGGAGTGCGAACCAGTCAAAGGCGATGGTTTGGATTTAGCCGTGCGATGGAAAACACAGACAGAACTATCAAGTTTATTCGCTCAGACGCTTCACTTTGAATTCGAAATTCATAACGCGTGCCTCTTTGCCTTCGATGTGGTTACAAAATGATTTAGATTCCATGACGAGACAATCCAGCGCTTTGTAGCAACTGCCTCCACTGGGATCGATCACATCTGGATGGACGGACGCTCCGTGGGGCGGGAGATGTCACGATTTTCTACAAGGATCCCATAACCAGCCGGTTTCTTGGGTTGATTAAGTTTTTCAGCAAGGAGGTTGTCCCTCCCAACAACCGCCTTCGTTCAGGCGACTGCGCTTTCCTTGACCAGATTGATGAACCCTTTGATTTGGGCACCATTAACCATGTGGAGCTGCTTCCCAAGGCCGCCACGGATGAGGGAGATCTTCCGGTTGTTGAATATTATGCCTCAACGGCCTGTTGGCAGAAATACATGTATTATTATTGGTGGAGCCAGATATTCAAACGTTCCCGGACAAACTCATCGTCCGCAAGATATGGGTAACAGCGGCAGACCCGGTCAATTTCCTCCATCTGTCCTATAGAAAGGGTCTCACTTGGATTCAAGCACTCAATTCCTTGCATAAGGCCCTGTCTGCGCAAGACCTCATGGATTCCCGCGATGCATCCCGAAAAACTATTCGCAACGTCAAACAAAGCGGCATTGGAATCGGTGACATCAATGGCCAACGATAGGAAACGAGAAGGAACCTCGGCTCTCTTGCCGATTAAATCATGGATCTCATTAAGTAATTCCACAGCCTTCTTTGTCCATACCGCCCACTGACCCAGAAGACCACCCACAATCCGAGCAGTCTTCACACCAGTCCTTGTTGGAATCCGGTATTGCGAAAGCAGATCGATGACGATGTTGTCGTCATTACCAGTATAAAGCGCGATATCATTTTCCCGTCCAGCATCGCAGACCGCTCGAATGACATCAAGAGTCTGGTAACGGTTAAAGGGGGCAATCTTGATGGCAAGTATGTTTTCGATTTCCACAAACTCCCGCCAGAACCGGTATGGCAATATCCGTCCACCCACCGCTGGTTGAAGATAAAATCCAACTATCGGCAGAATACTGGAAATGGTCCGGCAATGGGCGATCAGCTCCTCCAAGGATGCTTCAGCTAGTGCGCCAAGACTCAGCAGGCCCGCGTGATACCCCACTGAAACGGCATATTCCGCTTCATACACAGCCTGACTAGTCTTCCCGCAGATTCCTGCGATCTTGAGGATGGTACGGTCCCTCATGGCGGACCACTCATCGATGGTCTCGGAGGCAAGCTGGAGGACTGGCTCGAAGAGACCGATCTTGGGATCACGAATAGCAAATTGAGTCGTGTGAACTCCTATGGCCAGACCGTCAGCGCCCGCATCGATATAGTAGCGTGAGAGCGCACGCTGCCTGCGCTCATCGAGTTTGCGATTGTGATCTAACGCTAGAGGGTGTGCGGGAATGACCACACCTTTCCTTACTTTCGCGATCAGCTCCGTGATGATTCCATTAATCTTCATGCTTAATACTTTCCATCGCGGACTTCGAAATGGGTTGGCTTTTCGAGTGAACGTCCCCCCTTCTTGATCCAATCCGCTGTCCATTGGATCATCGTGGAAAGAGAAACTCTTGGACTTCCAAATAGACTCAAAGCCTTGTTTGAATTATTCAACCAAGCCGTTTCAGATTCCATCCCCGTGATTTTGGGTTGCTTGCCCAATGCCTGAGCGAGTTCCTGAGCCACCCAACGCACCGGGATGATCTCCGGTCCAGTGATATTCAGAATAGCAGACGGAGAAACGCAGTGTTCCAGGCATAAAAGAGCCTGATTATTAGCATCACCCTGCCAAATTGCGTTGAACCACCCCATGCTAACATCCACAGGCTCTCCACGCCAGACTTTCCTGGCGATGTCATGAAGGACACCATATCGAAGGTCGATGGCATAATTCAGCCGGATCAAGCAAACCCGGACGCCATTGACATCGCTGTAATACCCGAACACCCGTTCACGCCCCAAACAGGATTGGGCATATTCTCCAACCGGAGCCGGTGGAGTTTCCTCGGTACAGCCGCCGGTTGAGGGTGTGACAAATGGATAAACACAGCCTGTGGAAAATGCCGCAATACGGGAATCTGTAAAACGTTCAGCCACAATGCTTGGCATGAGCACATTCATCGCCCAGGTCAGGTTGAGGTTCCCTTGCGATCCGAACTTCCGCCCCGCCATGAAGACAACATTCTCAACTGAGGGAAGCTGCTCGACACCATGGCGGTTCAATAAATCACAACGGATGGTCTCAACCCCTCCCTGCTCGAGTCTCCGCTGGGAGTCTGAATCGGTGAAGCGCGCCACCCCGATGACCTTCCTCTTGGCTCCCGATTTCTTGACGGCACGTACCGCCATTCGCCCAAGTGTGATGCCCATCTTCCCGGCGGCGCCCAATATGAGGATATCACCCTCCAACCGCTTCATCATCTCAATGAGCGTATCTGAAGGTTCTGACAGCAAATCCTCCAGAGCCTTTTCATCAGAAATACAGTCTGGTATAAGAGTCAAGGCTTGAACTCCATGGTAAAAATGTCATATCATAACCCACTGAAAACTCAGGTATCTTACAAAAAACAATCCACCAGGACCACACTTAAAGGCTATAGATTCAGAATCCCTCCAGCCAGAATCATTACCACTTGAAAAACGGCATACACGGCCTCAATCAGAGCCATCTTTAAGAATCCAGATATGGTTGCTCTGCGTGCCATTTAATCAACCATTTATGCTGCAGATCAGAAACGGTGTAAGGGTGTTGAACACAGCTGTATTCAAAGATGGAGTCAAGCCAGAGATAATGCCGCTCCCCTGGCCGGGAGGATAACTTCAGGACCAGCTGTTGGACCCCTTTTCTACCTCGTGGGATCTAAACACCTGCATGAGCGGCTTCCCAGAAAAACACGATTGATTCTTTATAGGCATGTGCTAGTATACTATAAACTAGCGCATTATGGGCACTCAGACGATTTAAAGAATTTCGAGGCCAGATTATGAATCCACTGGAAAAGCATTTCCCCATTCGACTGGTTATCCACCACCTCCTCTCTGTCAAATGTTACCGTAGAAACACAGGCTTGGAATCGATTCTCCTCATGCCGTGGTTGGCGCTCATCGTTTGTTTGAATATGGTGTGGGCGGCTGAGGAATCTTTTTGGAACCGGCAAGCGGATCGACCAGTTCCTGAGGGCGCCAAGGTCACATTGGAGGTCAATCATCCTGAGTACTTATTGGGTGAAAACGTATTAGTCCAATTTATTCTGGAGAATATTGGTGATCAACCATTCGAGTTCTCGTCCGGCGGTGATTACCGGGGTGCGGACCGGCACTTGCGTTTTAAGGTGACCGCGGAAGATGAATCCGGGCATATGGTGAAGGAACCTTACACTTCAACTGCCTGCATGGGTGGGCTTGGTGGCCCGCGGATTCTCAAACCAGGTGAGAAGATCCTATTCTCATTGCCTTTGATGCGTTATTGCCGGATCGAGAACCCAGGACGTTATACTATTCGCGCCACTCACGACTTCGGATGGAAAGAAGGTCAGCAAAAACATCCAACTGGTGAAACCACAATTACCTTTCGTATGCCTGATCATCAAGAAGCCGAACAAGTTATCAGGGATATGTTGGCACTACCGGATGGATCTCACACAATCATGGGAGAACACTCAACTCCCTCCTTAGATTTCCGGTGCCTGAGATTTCCAATCTACATCGAAATACTTGCTCGTATGGCACGTGAAGGGGATGAAAGAGCCATTGAAGGTTTGAGGTATATCCCTACTGTTGAGGCCACCAAAACACTGATTCAATTGGCGGGAGAACCTGATCAAGAAATGGCGCTTCAGGCCGCCAATGTGCTTTATGAGCGGTTACCCCTCCCTGAAGCCCACTACATGCCAAATGTCATTGGTGCTTCCGGACCACCCAAATTGTCCATTCGCGGTGACCTGGTAGAACGTTCATGGGATGACACACTGGCTCCCGAAGTCCGAGCAGTGGCTACAAAGCTGCTCCAGAGCGAGGACATCCACGGCATTGCAGCCGGCGCTTTGGTAGTCACTTGTGTGGGCTCCACTGAGGATGCGGCCGTGGTGAACAACGCTATCAACCGGATCCGTGAGTCCACATACCACGCACGTAAAAACCCAGATGATAATATTCTCGATTTCCCACAACCTCTTCGTGAACTTCTGCGTGCGATGGATGCTTTGCATAAACAGGGATATTTGGTTGGTGAGTATTTTGTGGGTGAAGCGGAGATCCTGCTGTATTTCCACTACTTGAGCGATACCTCTGCTCCTCGTTCTGAACAATGGTTGGAGCATCTGAATACTTTCGGCGTCTCCGGTTGGTATCCAATTCGCATGGAGGCGGTACGATCGATACCCAAACCCATGCCCGAAGAATGTATCGACTTCGTTAAGGCCAGGCTCGAAGACCAAGATCTGGGTGTTTGCCGGGCAGCTTGCATAGCCGCGGGAGATTCCGGCAAGCCTGCATTCATCCGACCTTTGCTCGATATTGTCGCTACTGAGCATCACGACTGGCTTCTTCGGGAGGCGAGTAATGCCGCACAGAAACTTGGTGCTGGGTTTGACCTCTATGAAACATGGGCCGGGCGCCTCCATGAAGCAGGTATATATGACCTTGCCCTTGACTCGCTCCAATCGGTCTTGGAGTTGCCAAGATCTTACTCCGGACGTATTGATCTCAAGCGTGAAGAACGTCTTAGCCTCCAAGAGGCATGGAAGCAATTTCTTAATGAACATGCCGGTGAAATCCGAGCTGGCAAACAAATCAAAATCACTGATCCAGGGGTCACGCCTGCCTTGGCTGGACGGGCACGTGTGTGGAGATTACCAGATGGAAGCTCCTGGCCGGTAACAGCGGAAACAGACAAATCGAATTGAATACTGTCAGATAACTTCTTTGAGTGAACAAGTAAATGGTGCAAATCAAGCAAGGTTTCCGCCCCGGAAAAGTGGGTATTCTTCCACCGGATGCTTCGCTTGAACACGCCGGTACTCTCGTGAAGGATAGCGCCATGATATTGCCAGAACAGAACCAGTAATACGATTGGATTGGAGACGAACGATGGGGGGGATGGTGGAGCGAGAAATCTGAGTGCTAGTGATGCGGGTGCTGCACAATTTTTCGAGGGCGGAGGGATATAAATCGACCTCACTACGAACTTGGGGGACAGTGAATTCGACGGTAACCTCTCCGGACTGAAGATCCGCTGCCATCTCCTAGCCACTATCTCCAAGATCACTCTATTATGACAAGGGAAACGATTCTATAGAAAGAATGTTGCACCAACTGTATTTGGGGTTTAATAATATGATGCTGCTTCAGTAATATCGATATATTGCCCCTATCCCTATATTAAGGAGAAGAAGAGTTGAAGATACTCAAAAATGGTGGCCACCGTCTCTTCGAAGAAGACCCCGAAACATCAAGGATCGTATCCGAAATGCTGATGGACTTGCAGAAAAACGGCATGGATGCTGTCCGCAAATACAGCAAACAATTCGATGACTGGGCCCCTGATCGGTTTGAACTCTCCGAGGAAGAAATCGCTTCAACCATCGCCAAGTTACCGGTACAAGTAATCGAGGATACCGATTTCTGCCAAGAGAATGTGCGGAACTTCGCGAAAGCTCAGTTAAAGACCTTGCTTCCGCTCGAGGTGGAGACCTTACCTGGCGTCATACTTGGACATCGCCACATCCCGGTAAATACAGTGGGCAGTTACATTCCTGGCGGCCGTTATCCCATGTTCGGCTCGGCGCAAATGAGCATCATTCCGGCCAAGGTGGCGGGAGTAAAAACCGTGACCGCCTGCACCCCGCCGGTCAAGGGGGAGGGTTACTACCCCGCAACCATCAATGCAATCAAAAAGGCTGGCGCGGACCGCATTTTCATCGTAGGGGGAGTTCCAGCCTTTGCTCTCATGGCTTTTGGCCTAGCTGGAGCGCCACCGGCGGACATGCTCTGCGGCGCTGGCAACAAGTTCGTGGCCGAGGCCAAGCGCCAGCTTTTTGGCCGTTGCGGTATTGACCTTCTTGCTGGCCCTACCGAGATCTTGGTAATAGCCGATGATCACGCGGATCCGGTTCTTACCGCGTGTGACCTCCTGGGTCAGGCTGAGCATGACCCCAACAGTGGCATCTCGCTCATCTGTCTCTCCGAGGATTTCGCCGTGCGGACGATGGCCGAGGTGGAAAAGCAGTTGAAGACCCTCCCCACACGCGAGATCGCTTCTCAGTCATGGACCGCCAATGGCATCGTTCAAGTGGCTGACAACGAGGATGAGGCGATCCAGCTGAGCGATGACTACGCGCCCGAGCACTTGGAACTCCATGTTAAAAACGAGCAGTATTACTTCGATCGCTTGACGAACTACGGCTCCCTGTTCATTGGCGAAGAGACCACCGTGGCCTATGGAGACAAATCCATCGGCACCAACCACATCCTGCCAACCAGCCGTGCCGCCCGTTATACAGGCGGAGTCTGGGTCGGCAAATTCCTCAAGACCTGCACCTATCAACGGATGACCCGCTCCGCCAGCCGGGTGGTGGGTGAAGTCACCGAACGGCAATGCAATGTCGAAAGAATGCTCGCGCATGGCATTACCGCACGCATGAGGATTGATCGTTACCGCACTTGACCGGAATGGTATCCGGCGACTCTTGCAAGTCCACGTTAAAAAAGGCACAACAAGTTTCTTATAGAGTCAGCTGGAAGGTGGTTGATTGAATGGAGGAGAGCCGGATAATCCGGCGAAATCAGCGTGGTCATTGGAGCGGGAAACGGGGTTCGAACCCGCGACCCTCAGCTTGGAAGGCTGATGCTCTACCAACTGAGCTACTCCCGCACCGGATAATCGATATCATACCCCACTCCCTCACCGTTTCAAGAGCCGTTCCATCCAGGAACTCCCCTCCCGGTGAAGGGGTGTCGTTTTTCATCCAATCCCTGTTTAATCTGTGCAAGATCTGCCAGGTCTGGAAAGGAGCCGGTCATGGTTTTATGGATGAAGTTGGGGCTGATAGCAATCATGGGGATCCTCCTGATGGGTTGTGGTGCGGAAACCTCCAAGGAGGAAGGTGGTACTCCCGCCCGGGATACTTCCTCTTCAAAGGATGTCAAGGCGGAAATGAAGAAAGGTGAGGATAAATACACCTTTCAGGTAAAAGATGGGTCCGAGGAACTGAAGATTCAGGCTGAGGGATCCGGCGATGACTCATACAGCATGGTGGTCAGTGGCAAGGATGGCGAGGTGAAGATGACCAGCGGGAGCGCCGCCAAGCT
>CAZORO010000194.1:0-231 GCA_964581845.1 uncultured bacterium | reverse complement strand
CGGAATGAATCTCATCTTCGCTCAGTCCATGCAGGAGAACGAAACCTTCAACCTGCAAGCAACCTCATCCGACCCCATCGGCAAGATCTCGGATTACTTCAAGACCGAGACCACCGCCAAAGGCTGGACTGAAACAAACACCTTGGATCAGAACACAGAGGGTACCCAGGTGAAGATGTATTCCGGCTCCAAGGGGGATCGTGGACTAAACATTGTGCTCTCCACTGAGGA
>CAZORO010000193.1:0-9066 GCA_964581845.1 uncultured bacterium | reverse complement strand
GTTCTCTTGACTCTTAGTATAGCGCCCAATCGTCGATTGCAACGGTTCCCTTGGGTGTCAATGCGCCTAGCGGAGGATCGGCGCCATGGCTGTAGCTGGCAGCCGTTTCCTTGACGATGAAGTTGCTCTTGTTATTGAAGTCGGTTCCATAAACAACATAGGTGTCGGCAGGAAATTCCTCGATGCAGTTAGTGGCAGTGAAACCATAATTTGCAATCGAACGTCCAGTGACATTACTGTCGGTAACCGTACCCGTACCCTCTAAGAACTTCACAACACCACCGTCTCCGTGGATGATGCTGTTGACAATATCACAAGACGGGAGGAATTCTGGAAGTGTTTGGACAAGTAAGACGCCCCGGCTGGCTATAACACCCGCATTTGACGCTTCATGGATGATGTCACAATGGTTGATGTCGATGTGTCCCAGACGTCCGATCACGCCGTTAGAGTCTCCACCTTCAAGGTCAGGAGCCACATAGATGATGGTGCGAGAAACCTCCAGGATGCTGTTGTCACCCCCCAGCTGATAGGCTCCCACTTCAAAACCATTGCGAGGATTCAGGAAGATCGAGTTCTCGATTCTCACCTTGGAGGCATAGGTGGAAGGTTTGTACAGCATCTTGACCGCCGATCCTCCAAAAACAGGATCTCCACCCCCCAAGACAGTACAATGGCGGATGGTTAGCGAGGCCCCTGTTGTGGCTGGAGTCTCATCATTGGCACCAGCACCGAAAGCAATCGCATCAAAAAGGTCTGTTACATCGATCTCAAGATTTTCCAGAACCATCTGGCACGCGGTTCCTGAGGGTAATCCACTGTCGAAGCCGATGTACCAGATAGCGGGAGTGAGAGCGTTCTTACAATCGATCTTGATTCTTCCGCCCGAGATGGAGCCCAATTGTAAGTCCTTCGAACCGGCGTAGGCCGCGATCTGACAACCATTTAGAACAATCTGGGGAGTTGTACCAGGAGCGGCCTCCAAGTTGAACGATCGGCGTCCATACACCCCATTGTAGTGTTGACCAAACAGCAATGCTTGGGTTTCGGTGTAGGTCTCACTATCGGTAATACGTATGGTTCCACCGGTCTTGGTGGCCGCAGCAATAGCGGCGGCGATTAATCCAGTACCACCCCCTGAGAGAGAGAAGACAGGGCCGCCACCATCGCCTCCCACCGAACCAACTGGAGGTGAGCTTCCCAGGGCGTAGCTCGCGGCGGTGGTCTTCACACGGAAGTTATCCGGATTCGAGAAATCCAGGCCATAGGCCATGTAGGTGTCGGCAAGCGGCTCACTGATCGAGTTGGTGTAATCAAATCCTGCATTGACAACCGATCGGCCAGTCACATTGCTGTCAGTGACGGTATTCGTTCCTGCCCCAAACGCGGCCGTACCCACGTCTCCATGAATGATGCTATTTGTTATCACACAGCTACCGGTACCCACTTGTGTCACACCGCGACTAGCAACCACGCCTTCTGCTGAGGCCTCGTTAACAATGTCGCAGTGGTCGATGGTCATTACACCAACTTGAGCAACAGCGCAATTTGAATCACCTCCAATTGCGGGTGAGGAATAGATAATGCTTCGTGTGATCTCAACTTCACTTCCTTCGCCGCTGATTCCGTAGATACCCAAATCCACTCCACTTTGGGACTCGATAATCTGAGATTGATCAATCACAATCTTGGAGGCAAAACCTACAGGAGCATAGAGTGATTCGATAACAGAAAAGACATCCTCACCACCTCCGATAGTCTTGACATTCCGCAAGGTGAGAGTTGGATTTGTTGCCCGCGGCGATGGATCATTACCACCCGCTCCGAATGCAATACATTCACCCCTGCCGGTGAAATCGAACTCTACATTTTCGATTAGCATCTGACAGGCCTGTGCTGGCTCCGGTATGTTATTGTCCTGACCAATGTACCATATAGCATTCGTTGCCCCAGGATTCATTGCATTTCGGGCATCGATATGGATCCTCCCTCCGCTATTGGATCCAATATGGAAATCTGCCGAGCCCGAATAAGCTACTATACCGCCAAAATCGAGGACTATTTTTGGATTCATCCCCGGCATAGCCTCAAGATTGAACGCTCTTCTTCCATTCGTTGCGTCATATCGCTGCCCAAAAAACAGTGTTTGTCCTTCAGTGTAGGTCTCACTATCCTCAATTAGTATTGTTGCACCTGTCGCCTTAGCCGATTCAATAGCAGCGTATATTTTGTCGGTACCTCCACCTGAAATACTAATCGTTGCTGACCATCCCAGTTCGATAAATACCAGCAGAACGAGGAAACAAATCACTACTCCATTCAACATTTTTGCTGACAGCATGCTAGACCTCCTCTAATTCCGTACCCTTCCATCTCAGCCTGGCTGAGAATGATCCCGTAACTCACAACACGGTACTTATTACGGCGGGACCGATCACGGTCCGTCCAACATGCACGACGAATACTAATTCCTCAATCAACCACCCCCCCTCAGACCACCACCGTGGCCCGCTTGAAGATCTTGGCGAGGCTGTTCTCCAAAATCGTTAGAATCTCATCGGCCTCTTCCTGAGTAACAATCAACGGTGGTTTGACCTTCAAGACCCAATTCCGCGCGCCGCCCAATCCAAAAATGCACCCCCTCTTCATGGCTTCCTTGCGCACCGCCTGGCATTCCGCTGGAAGAGGTGTGAGTTCTTTGTTTGGCTTCGCGAACTCCATGCCGATGTGCAGTCCTATCTGACGCACTTCGGCGATCTCGGGGAAATCCTCGCGTAGGGCATTCAGCCGTTCGCTAATGTAAGCTCCCATTCGCCGCGTGTTTTCCAGAACATTGTCCCTCTTGATGACCTCGAGCATCTTGAGCGAGGCCACATGGGAGAGGGTTGGGCTGGCGAAGGTGTGCAGTTCTTGAACATCATGCCCCAGACCAGTCAGACCATCGCGGATCACGATGCAGGAAAGCGGCAGACCGGCTCCAAGTCCTTTACCCAGCACAATGATGTCAGGCTCGACTCCGAAGTACTTGGAGGCGGTGTACTCACCAATGCGGCAGAAGGTCTGAATCTCATCAAAGATCAAAATGGCCCCAAACTCATCGCAGATTTCACGGACCCGCTTGAGGTAAGGACGTGTCGCGGGGATCTGCCCGGCGCTGGCTTGGATTGGCTCCACAATCACGCCCGCGGGAGGACCATTGATGCCACGTTCGAATATGACCCGCAGCATCTCCGCGCAGGCGACATCCGGTTCATCATGCTGCCCGGGTATGGGAAGACGCAACAAGTAAGGATTCGGGAAACGTGCAAACTGGTGCAACAGGGGGAGAAAGTGGCTGCCACCCACATACTTTCCATTGGCGCGTGTTGAGTGCCAGGAGGCCGACATGGCCCCGAGCGTGGTGCCATGGTAACTGTCATACTGGCTTACAAATTGGTGTGCTCCGGGACGGTTGAGCAGGGCGACCTTCATGGCCGATTCGATGCTCGGACCGCCGCCCGGAGTGAAGGAAACACGGGTGAAGCCCGGTGGGCAGAAGCGTGAAATCTCGCGGGCGAGACAAAGACGCGACAGGGTCTCAAAGCCCTGGTGGATATGCGTGATGTTCTCACAATGATCACGTATAATCCCGACGATCTCCGGGTGCGAAAAGCCAAGATACATGGCCCAGCTCTGGGAGGTGCAGTCGATGTACCAGTTCCCCTCGATGTCCTGAAGCCGGATGCCCTTACCACGCATCATGGTGGGGCCCGGCGTTCCTCCTCCCAACATCACATGTTTAGCGCAATCCGCCCTTTCCTCGGCGGAGAGCGAATAGATTCTTTGTAACAATGGATCCATCAGAAATCTCCATTCATTAGGTCATGGCTCACAGTCCATTCATCAGGAGACATCAATACTCTCTCCCATATTCACAGGAATGACTTTCAATGAAAAACACCATCGAATCCATCATCCCCTTTGAATCGGGAAGGCAAAGCGCGCCGTCTGCCTGTATCTCTATAACCTGTCAGAGCGTGATTGTGCTCGATTACGCACAGATTGTCAACTATAATCTTTTATGCCCCTGGAAAAATTTCTCATAATATACTGTGTATACTAGATTTATGCTTATGATTAGTGATGATCTATTCGATCACAATTATGAAGGAATCACTCCATGAGCCTCTTTTCCCCCAGGTTTATTGTTGAGGAAGAAAATCTTTGGAAGGGACATACTTCCAAGCCATGTGGTTCCTAACTTATTCTTGTTAGCCTGTCGCCAGAACATGGTAGCCGCGCATTAACGCGGACTCCTTCCGCTTGTGTGGAGGTCCTTGATGAGTGCCCAACTAATCAGGCTGTCAGTTCGATTCACTTTTATGCTTGTTGCCCTTTCTCTCACGGGATTGCTGAATTCCTGGGGAGAGGAGGCCACCCCGGAGGAAGTCATGTCTATCGAATCCCACGAAGGGTATTACCGGTTCCCCACGATCCATAGAGACACAATTGTCTTCACAGCCGAGGATGACTTGTGGCGTGTTGCCGTAACGGGAGGCAGAGCGGAACGTTTGACCACGAATCTCAGCTCCGCATCCACACCGGTCTTCTCACCCGATGGCGACTGGATCGCTTTCACAGGCGCGGAGGAGGGACCGATGGAAGTCTATGTCATCCCCGCCAATGGTGGCCCATCACGAAGAGTGACCTATGTGGGCACTCCATGCCGTGTGGTGGGGTGGGAGGAAGATAAGATCCTGTTTTCCAGTGACTATGGCTTGCCCCCGCGTCAGGCCCCCTGGATCTTCCGGATCAGTTTAGATGGAACTGGCATGGAACGTCTGCCTTTGGGCCCGGCCAACCGGATCACCACTCAAGACAAAATGGTGGTGATCGGAAGGAAGAACCGGGATCTGGCTTACTGGAAGCGTTACCGTGGCGGCACGGCAGGCGAGATCCTGATTGACCGCGAGGGGAATGGGCAGTTTGCGAAGCTTGTGGATCTTAAAAGTAACCTCGCCGATCCGATGTTCATCCAGGGGAGGGTTTATTTTCTGTCGGACCATGAGGAAACCGGAAACCTTTACTCGGTCCTTCCCGATGGTGGGGATATCCATAAACACACCAGCCATACGGGCTTCTATGCCCGCAATGCCGCCACCGATGGAAAGAAGATTGTCTACCATTGCGGGGCTGACATTTGGATCTTCGACACGGAAAACGGGCAGAACCATAAGGTGAACATCGAGTTTCATTCATCGCGCGTGCAAACTAATCGCAAGTTCGAGACGGCGGCTGATTTTCAGGAGGGGTATGACCTCTCGCCTGATGGAGCCTATCTGGCCTTGGTTTCGCGTGGCAAGGTTTTCACACTGGGGTGTTGGGATGGTCCAGTCCTCCAGCTAGGGTCTCGTCAGGGAGCCCATCTACGTTTGGCAAGATACCTGAACGATGGGAAACGAGTTCTTTACGCAAGCGATTCAGGCAATGAGGACCACCTGGAGATCGTGGATGTCACTGGGACACAACCCGCCAGGATTCTCTCACCACCGGACCTGGGACGTCCCATGGACATCCGAGTCTCCCCTAAGGAAGACAAGGTCCTGGTACTCAATCACAAGAACCAGCTGTTATTGATTGACATGACTAACGGGGATTTGAAGGTGATTGACCGTGATGAGTTCCGTGTGATTGCCGGTTTCACCTGGTCGGCGGATGGGAGGTGGGTGGCATATGCCTGTTCGGTGGACATGCGGACCTCGATCATCAAGGTCTACAGCCTGGAGACAGGCGAGACTCATCCAGTCACACGCCCAGTTTTGATGGATTCATCCCCCTGTTTCGATCCGGAGGGCAAATACCTCTACTTCCTATCCCGCAGGATCTTCAATCCGGTCTTCGACAACCTTGAATTCAATGCGGCCTTCGCGATGGGGATGCGTCCCTACGCCATCAGCTTGCGTAAGGATGTTTCCTCACCCTTTGTGGTGGAACCGGAGGGTTTCGGAACCAAGAAGGATGAAGCGGACAAGAAGAAGGACAAGGAGGATGAAAACAAAGAGGGGGAAGATAAAAAGCCGGATGAGAAAAAAGAGGTCAAGCCCGTCACTATCGATTTCGAGGGAATCGAGGATCGTATCGTGGCCTTCCCAGCCGAGGAGGGGATCTACCTCGACCTGGCCGCCGCCAAAGGTAGGGTTTTCTACACTCAATTCCCGGTGGAGGGCTCCATTGATGTGCCGATGCTCGACTTTACTCCTCAGCCCAAGTCGAAGCTGAAAGTGTATGACTTCAAGAAACGTGAAGAATCAGTCCTCGCGGAGAAGGTAAGCGACTTCGCTTTATCGGGGGAACGAACTGCGTTGATCTACCGTTCCAACAAGAAGTTGCGGGTGGTGGCCGCCGACTCCGAGAAGCTTGAGGACAAGGAAGACATGACCCGCAAGGCCGGCTGGATCGATTTGGGACGTCTCCGAGTCTCGGTAGAACCCCGCGCCGAGTGGGCGCAAATGCTCCAGGAGGCCTGGCGGCTTCAACGGGACTACTTCTGGACCGAAGACATGTCGCAGGTGGACTGGAAAGCGATCCTGGAGCGGTACCTTCCTCTGGTGAACCGGATTTCCTCGCGTTCGGAGTTTGCTGATTTAACCTGGGAGATGCAGGGCGAACTGGGAACCTCGCACTGTTACGAGATGGGAGGAGATTACCGTGAGAGTCCAAAATACAACCAGGGATTCCTTGGCGCCGACCTGAGTTACATCATTGATAAGGATGCCTGGCGGATCGACCGGATCGTAAGGGGAGATCCTTGGGACCCCCGGAATGCCTCGCCATTTCTACGCCCGGGAGTGAATGTGAAAGAGGGGATGCTCCTTCTCAGTGTGGGAGGGCAGCGTGTCAGTAGGACCACTTCACCTCACTCGCTCTTAGTGAACATGGCTGACCAGGAGGTCCAGGTCGAGGTGGCGGAGGCGGATGGCTCCTCACCCCGGACAGTCCGGGTCAAGGCTCTCCCTGGAGAGGGCGGGATCCGTTACCGGGACTGGGTCGAGGGGAACCGCCAAACTGTCCATGAGAAGTCGGGCGAGAAGCTGGGATACATCCATGTCCCCGACATGGGGGTACGTGGTTTCGCGGAGTTCCACCGCTATTTCCTACCCGAACTCGACCGCGAGGGGCTTGTGGTGGATATCCGTTATAACGGAGGAGGTTTTGTCGCCGAGCTACTGCTGGATAAGCTCGCAAGGAAACGAATGGGCTATGTCGCCACACGTTGGATGGGGGTGGGCCCTTATCCCGGCGAAGCCCCCATGGGACCGATGGTGTGCCTGACCAATGAGTTCGCGGGTTCCAATGGAGACATCTTCAGCCAAAGTTTCAAACTCCTGCATCTCGGAAAGCTGTTGGGACGCCGGACGTGGGGAGGAGTGATCGGCATCTGGCCACGCAACACGCTGGTGGATGGCACCATGACCACCCAGCCTGAGTTCTCCTACTGGTTCCAGGACATGGGTTGGCGTGTGGAAAATTATGGAGTCGATCCAGATATCGAGATCGATATCCTTCCCCAAGACTGGGCCGCGGGGAGGGATCCACAACTCGACCGAGCTATCGAGGAGGGACTCAAAGCCATCGAGGAAAATCCCGGTCTCAAGCCAGATCTCGGCAACCGTCCGAACTTGAGGACACCATGATAATCAAAAAGTGTGTGTGGATCACTTGTCTGGTTCTTGTGATCGGAGCAAATGGAGGTCTTTGCGGGGATACTCAAGAAATCTCCACACACTTGCTCTTCTGGGAGGACTCAGATATCCGCGATGCGCGGGATGTCAGGTTCCGTGTCCAGCCTTTTGCGCGAACCAAGTACCTCCTGGAGGCGGATCCTCAAAAGCCCTCGCTCTGGTTTTCACCCAGCGATGCAATCCCCTCGGGAGAGGATTACCGCATCTACTACCAGCGGATTGACAAGACTCAGAGGGAGTACACTGATCAACGGGCTTGGTGCATGGGTATCCTCAAACCGGATGGAACCTTTGTTATCCCTGAACTCGGCCTTTTCCCCGCTTCGCCACCTGAACTACCCAATGTGGTCTTGCAACGTTCTCCCCACAAACCCACCTGGGGCGGATTCAATGTGTTCCAAACCGTGGAGACACCAAGCGGTATGAGTCTTCTCTACTGGGATCAGCCTTCCCAGGGCCAGGCGGGCGGGATGATCGCTGAGTCCACGGATGGAATCCATTGGCGTAAGGGTGAGGACCGCGCTGTCTTCACTGAGCACAATGATGCTTTCTCGCTCCTTCATGCTTCATCCCGTGATGAGTATCTCCTTTATCAGACACGCCTGCAGGAGTGGCCAGGCAAACCAGTGGCGGACAATATCGGCCCCAGCAAACGAATAATTACCCTGAGAAGAAGCAAAGACCTTATGTCCTGGTCCGCTCAGGAGGATATCCTTGTTCCCGATGGCATGGATGCCCCCACGTGTGAGTTTTATCTTCTCAAGGCATTTCGTTATGGGAACCGCTATGCAGGATTCCTGATGAAATATTATGCCGATCCCAATGCCGTCGGGAAACACAGCGGTCTTTATAGAAACGAACTGATTCTGAGCCGGGACGGCGTAAACTGGGACCGTCCCTACCGGAACATAGACATCGGGGCCTGGACCTACATGACCCCCTTTATCCATGCTGGACACCTCTGCGTGGCGGCCTATGACAAGGGCGGTATGGGACTTTATCAAAGCAGAATCGATGGCCTGGTGGGATGTGGAACTGAGGCAAAAGGCAGCTTCATGACGCAGTCCTTTGTTATGAAGACAACCAAGCTCTTGCTTAATGCGGATTGCTCGGGAAACGGTGAAGTGGATGTTGAAATTCTCGATCAGAATGGGCTCCCCATGAATGGTTTTGAGAGGACAATCCGCCATGTCACCGGTATTGATAGCACCCGGATCCCGCTGGAGTGGGCAGGAAAAGACCTTCAGTCCCTTATGGGAAAGGAGGTTGTCCTACATTTCCGTATCCGGAATGCCTGGGTGTACTCGGTCACAATCGAGGATCTATTTCCTCGGGATCCTTGATC
>CAZORO010000192.1:3223-9149 GCA_964581845.1 uncultured bacterium | reverse complement strand
TGTGAGTTGGAAGGACACCAAGGCCTTCGCCCTGGGGTTGGGATCGATCTTTATCAACTTGAAAGGCCGTGAGACTTGGGGGTGCGTGGCCAAGTCCGAGTACAACGCTGTGCGCGATGAGATCATCCGGGGTTTGGAGAGTTTGACTGATCCGGCCAATGGCCAGCGGGTGGTCCACAAGGTCTACCGGGGGACAGACATCTACCATGGCCCCTATGCCAATCCAGACAGCGTCGCTTTCCCCGACTTGGTCGTAGGATTCGAAGAGGGATACCGGGTGGGTTGGCAGTCAACCCTGGGAGGGATCTCCGAGGAAGTTCTAGCCCCCAACCTGGAGAAATGGAGCGGCGACCATTGTGGCGTGGATCCCTCCCTGACCAGTGGAATCCTTTTCTGTAATGGAACAATCCCGGTGGAGGATCCCAATATCGTTGATCTCGCACCCACAATCCTGGCCGCACTAGGAGTTCCGAATTCCTTACCGCAGGGACGGAACCTGAAGGGAGCCATGTAGAGAAGATCCCATGAACGAAGCCGTCACCGCCTCCAAAGCGCCAGGGCTTGATCCCATTGTTCTGGAACTGCGTAAGTTCCATCAGGAGGGTCTTGAACGCATCGCCAACCGGCACCGTTCCGGGACCGGTGGAACCCAAATCGTGGATGAGACCACCGGCTTAATGGATCAACTGGTGATGAAGATATGGCAGCACGCCTTGCTGGAAGGTTCACGCACGTCGCCTGTTGACCTTTCAGCTCATCCACCGAGGGTCACACTGGTTGCTATTGGGGGATATGGACGCGCGCAGTTGCATCCACGCTCCGATGTGGACATCCTCTTTCTCCATAAGAAGCGGCTCAACGAGCTGGAGGAGGAGCTGATCAAATCGACCCTGCGGACCCTTTGGGATGTGGGTTTGGATATCGGGCATGCGGTCCGCACCCCCTCGGATTGCATCCGTATGGCGGGGGCCGATCTGGATACCCAGACCTCGCTCCTGGAGAACCGGTATCTCGCGGGATACCGCCCTCTTTATGAGGAGTACCACCACCGTTACCGGGATTTCATGGCGGGCCGTGGAATCCGTAAATTCATCCAGCAGAAAGAACAGGAACGGCAGGAAAGATACCGGCGTCATGGCGACACCATCGCCATCCAGGAACCCAACATCAAAGAAGGTGCGGGAGGTCTGAGAGACCTTCACCATGCCATTTGGCTCGCTCTGGCCTTGTATGACATCCCCTCGTTGGCGGGAATCCGGAGACACGGGCTGGTGCGGGAGCCATTTTATGGACAGTTGCAGGATTCCGTGGATTTCATTCTGCGCATCCGTAATGAGCTTCACTTGAACCTCAAGACCAACTCGAACCGCCTTACCTTCGAGGTCCAGGAGCAGGTTGCCAAATCGTTCCGCTACAAGGACGAGGGCGGCAACCTCGCCGAGGAAAGCCTGATGCGTGATTACTACACTGCCGCCGCCCGCATCCAGATGTTCGCGGACCGGATGACCAACCACTGCCTGAAACCTCCCCGCTGGCGGTCCTGGATTTCACTTCTTCACCGGAGCGAACTCGAGGATGGATTTATCCTCAAAGAGGGAGTTCTCTCGGTCAGGGAGCCGGAAACCTTCTTCTTGAATCATCCCGAACGCATTATTCATCTGTTCGAGATCTCGCAGAAAACGGGCTGTGCCTTCGACGGTGAGTTGCTCACGGAGCTTTCGAGGATCCTGAGTGGGATGAGTTCGGAGGACCTTTGCGGACCCAAGGAAGTGGGCGCGAAGGTGATGGAGATGATCTCCAAGCCGGGGCGGGTGGGACCGGTGCTGCGTGCGCTATACGAGACAGGGGTTTTGGACATCCTGATGCCCGAATTCACGGTGGTACGTTTCCTTCCCCGGCGTGATCTGTATCACCGTTATACAGTGGATGAACATTCCATCTTGACGGCCGAGATTCTGGATGGTCTGGCGGATGAGCACTTTCCCGAAACCCCCTGCCTGCCGATCGAGGAACTATCCTCACAGCTTCCCGAATCCAACCGCAGGTGGCGTTGGTGGCATGCGGCCCCCATCATCAACAAACCCCCCAACGAGGGTGAGTCCCCGGAAGGTGTCGACATCATGAGCCTGCCGATCTATAGCCAGACGGGCGCCAATATCATCAAGGAAATCCGCTCCATCTACGCGGGTGTCACCAAACCAGGCCTACTGTACCTGGCCACTTTTCTGCATGATATCGGCAAGGGACGCGGTGGTGATCACCACATTAAGGGCGCCACCCTCTCGTACCAGATCGCGCGCCGTTTGGGGCTGAATGATCCTGACACTGATCTGGTCATTTTCCTTGTCGAAAAGCACCTCGAGTTCGCCAAGGTGGCCTTCCGGTTCGACACTCAAGACTTCGCAACAGTCCAGGAGTTCGCGTTGTGGTGTGACACGCGCGAGAAACTGGACAATCTGTATCTTCTCACGCTGGCGGATATTTGGGCGGTGAATACCGACCTGTTGACTGAATGGAAGCTTTCCATGCTTCATCAATTTTACACTGAGGTGCGGGCATTCTTGGATGACAGGGCGGCAGTGGAGGCGAAACACGCGGAGGATCAGAGGGTTGCTTACTGGAAGTTCCTGTCGGAACTTCCGAGGGATATCTCGGAGAACGAAGCCGAACGCCATATAGGAAGGATGCCGCCCCCCTATCTCATCAAGCAAAACGCCGACACCATCCACCATCACCTGCGCCTCTTACGGAAATATACGGACGAGAATCCCGTGGTGGGGTGCCGTCAGACTTTGCCCAACCTCCTGGAAGTTGCCAGTATCCAGCAATCCAAGATCGGCAATTTCATGCGTACCGTACGTCCATTGTCGAGCTTGGGCTTGAGCATTTCCGAGGCGCGTATCTTTGCCCGTGATGACGGTGTTGCTTTTACAACCATGGTGGCAGTCCACCAGGAAGGATCGGAGTTTGGCGAGGACCTGATCCAGAAGGTGATTGAGCGGACGACTAACTCTCTTCAAGATCACTGGGATGAGAATTGGAACCCACGTCCGGTTAAGCAGCCCGATCGTGGACGTTCACGCATCACCCCAACAGTGGAGGTCCTCAATCAGGCCTCCCCCAAATACACTGTAATCGAAGTACGTTGCGCGGATGCCATCGGGGTATTGGTGCAGATCGCGACTGTCTTCGCCAAGTATGGTTTGGATATCGGCTTCGCGCGCATCCATACCGAGGGGCAGCGGGTCATCGATACTTTCTATGTGCTGGACTCCAACCGGCGTAAGTTTGAGGAGCCGCAGAAGATCAACTGGTTAAAGAATTCCATGATCAAGGCGCTCAATGAGTTGCTCGGATGAGGTAGATCTCACGGGAATCATCTCTCCGGAGGAATTCCTGAGGTTCCGTTTGGCTTCCGTGCCAGGACTAGGGCCGGTTTCCCTGCGAAGGCTGGAGGCCCGCTTCGGGACTACGGAACGGATACTGGCCTCAAGCAAATCCGAGCTACGCACCGTGGTCCGGAAAGACTTGGCGGCCAATATCATCCAAGCAGCCCGGGATTCCAACGCAAGCCGGGAGGTCCTGGAGGCTCTTGAATCCTACAGCGCCCGGATTCTGTATCCCGATTCACCCGGTGTTCCTCCCCGCTTGCTTCGCCAAGAGGGGGAATGGCATTTCTTGACCCACATCGGTGATCCCTACCTTTGGAATCTACTTCCAGTCATCGGGATGGTTGGACGCCGTCAAGCCAGCGGCGAGGGAATCGAGTTCGCCCAGGAGCTGGCCTCCGAATTCTCCCGGCGGGGAGTTGTCACCCTTTCGGGCATGGCCCAAGGTATCGACCGGGCCTCGAATTTCGGAAGCCTGGATGCGAATGGCTATACGGTGGCGGTCCTCCCCATGGGGTTGCTTCAGTTCATGCGCGAGATCACTCACTGGACCAGGTTACGTGATGCCATCGAAGCAGGACGTTTGCTCCTGGTTTCCGGTGCCGCTCCTCTCCAGGCTTGGTCCGTCAACGAGGCCATGCGTCGCAACCAGTGGATCGCAAGTTGGTGCGACGCCCTTGTCGTGGTGGAGGCGGGAGACAAGGGGGGAACCTGGAAGACGGCCAGTTACGCGGTAAGGTATGGAAGGCCCCTTTGGGTGGCATCTGGATTCAGCGGCACCGAGGCGGGTTTGGGAAACAAAGCTCTGGCCTCAAGGCTCCATGCCCATAGACTTGACTCAAGAAGGCCTGTTCTGGAACTGGCGGAAGAAGTCCTTCTATCCTGCGCTTAAGTTGTTCCAGCCCATAACTCCAGGATGAATACCCTCTCAAACGGAAAAGAGAGAGCCTCGATCTGCTGTCATCCATGAGATTGCATCACCAAAACTCGGCCATGCAATCACAACGGTCAGAAATGGTTTTTCAATGGGTATTTTTAATTACTTCCAATCAAGAAATGGCTTGACAGAGTCAATATTGAAGCGCAATCTATTTGGATCAATGCTTTGGCATGTGTGGTGTATTCCCCGTGGAAAGGAGTCGTAAAGATGAAGGCGAAATTGTTTGTCGTGTTGTTAGTTACATTAGTAACCATTCCAGCATTTGCACAGATTCCCAATGCGAATCCAGCGGCAGCGGGTATCGAGGTTTTGGTTGCGGAAAGGCTGATGTTTGCCAATAGCGAAATTAATTTAGGCAACTGGGAACCTTATACTTCGGCATTTGGCGATGGAACACTCTGTGCCGCCGTCAACACGGAAGGCTATGACGATGAAACCGGAACCAACCTTGCGCCGTCCACAGAAAGAGTTGCTGTAGTCTTCTTCAACACCGATGGAACTGTCCAGGAAGTTCCAGGTTTTTATTACAGTGTTTCTCCTCCAAAAGCATGGATTACGAATAACGATGCCCATCGTCAAAACGGGAATCCCCCGCGTATTGCCGCCGATAAGCGGCCCGGAGCAACGAAGTATGTGATTGGAAATGAGTGCACTCCATTTTCTTTCCCGGACCTTTTCCCAACATTTGGCAGTGGATTTAACTATGACACTTTTGAGGTGGGCTGCTTACAGCTCTTGAACAAAACAGCCGCTGGACCGGTTCCAATTGGCCCAGTCGTAGATCCAACCTATGGCAAATACACAACAGAGACTCAGATGGACGTGGTGCGTTATGGTGGTGAAATCCGCGCCCTCTCCAACGGCAACTACATTTCCGTTGTCGAGGATAGGAATATGATTTTCAATCCAAACACCAACCGGGTGGCCGTCGGCGCTCTTATCGATGGTGACACAGGATTGGTGATTGGATCTCCCTTTAACTGCAACACCTTCGACCCCGATAGCGGAACCGAAATTTGGAGTGGTGTAGCGGCATTCAACGGAGGTTTCGCGGTGAAGCCTGAGACAGGTGCTGACACCAACAACAGCATCTTCTTCTTCAACAATGCAGGTGAGATTCAAGGAACTTGGGAGAATATCGTCCGTACCGATCCCGCCTCTCCTCTCGCCCCCGCAGGTGGTGTCACTTCCTCGATTGGAGATACAGGCCGTGGTGACGGCTTCCGCATCGATTCAGACATCCGCAACAACTACGTTTATTATGCTGGGCGTGGTATCGACGCCACGGGTTCAGCCAACATGGCGGTTTACATCACGAAGATCGATGCTCAGACCCGCCAGACAGTCAAGGAAGTTTGTGTGAATGAGGGAATCAGCACGGCATTGGGCGGCCCAGACCGCACCAACGTCTGCGTCGATGACCTCGGCAATGTGTTTGTGTGCTGGGGCGATAAATCCAACACCACAATGCAGCAGATCGCGGGCCGTTTCTATGATGCTGACCTGAATCCGCTCTCCGAGCCATTCCTTTGCTTCTCCTCCAGTGATGCAGGTCCAGATCCGATCAAGGGGTTGAATCTAGCGTGCCCCTCTTGCT
>CAZORO010000192.1:0-3213 GCA_964581845.1 uncultured bacterium | reverse complement strand
ACCGCAAGGTGTGGTGGAGATACATATGATTCCACATATGTCTCTCAAGACCAGCTCGCCATTGTGTTGAAGGTTCCGATCCCCGCCAGTGTCAATAACTGGACAAGCTACTGAGAATCGACTGGTGAGTTGAACGTGTGAAAAAAGGGGTCTGGCGGGTAAAGCCCGCCAGACCCCTTCCTTTTACAACCGGTTGATCAGCGCCGCTTGATAACCCGCCCCAAAACCATTGTCGATGTTGACCACCGACACTCCCGATGCACAGCTATTCAACATGGCCAGCAAAGCCGCCACTCCACCAAAGCTGGCCCCATAGCCAACACTGGTTGGAACAGCAATCACTGGAACGTTCACAAGTCCCGCCACCACACTGGGAAGCGCCCCCTCCATACCCGCCACCACCACGATAACACGGGCGTTCTTAAGCGCTTCCTCCTGCGAGAGGAGGCGGTGAAGCCCCGCTACCCCTACATCATTGAGACGGTGAACAAAGGCACCCATCAGGCGAGCGGTAATGGCAGCTTCCTCGGCCACTGGCAGATCCGAGGTGCCGGCACAGACCACCAGCACATTCCCTACCCCTTCCATGTGTGAAGAACGATCCAGCACAAGACAACGAGAAGTGGGGTGGTAGACCGCTTCGGGTATCAACCGCAGAACAGATTCGGCGGCCTCGGTTGAGACATGAGTCGCAAGCACCCGGTCTCCACGCTGGGCAAGGCTTTCAAAGATATTGGCTGTCTGCTCGGGGGTTTTCCCCGCGGCGAAGATGACCTCCGGAAATCCTTTACGAAGAGCACGGTGATGATCGACTCGCGCGAAACCCAAATCTTCAAAGGGAAGGCGCGAGAGTTCCTTGACTGCATCCTTTTTGGATAGAACTCCCTTCTCAAACCGATCCAGGAGATCCGTGATGAATGCGGAATCCATGACTTTACTTTACTTGCTCCGGGCCTTACGGATGGCCGTCTGAAGCTGATTGACCGCAGGATCATTGGGGTCAATCTGGCGGGCCCTATTCACAAGTCTCTCGGCATCATCAAACTTGCGCTGACGGTAAAGGCCAAGGGCTTCTTCAATCAGACGTTTTTTGGTCTCAAAGAGATCTTTTTTACGGTCGTCATCACGGGAAACCTCAGCCTTGGGTTCGACCTTCTTTGAACCAGCCGTCTCCAAGCGTTTGGAATGGACGGGACGGGGGATAGCGGAGCTCCCCTCGACTAGTGTTTGTGGTTCAGCCGGTACCGGAGTAGGGGTTGGCAAAACCTTGGGTTCCGCTTTTGGAGTGGGTTTGGGTTTTGGAGTGGGCCTGGCTGTTTTTTCAGCCTTAGTGGGCCTGGGGGTAGGTTTTTCCTTGGTGGGTTCAGGTTTGGGTGCCGACTCGGGCTTGGGTTCGGTTGCTTTGGGTTCCGGTGGTGATGGAGCTGGTTTGGGTGTTGCGGTAGGTTGCACTACCTCAGGCTTGGGAGGTTCGGTACCCAAGGACTTGAGGGTATCCGCAATGGCGGCCTCCTTAGGAGCCTTATCCTGAATTTTTACTAATGCGGCCCGGGCTTCGGCGGGCTTGCCCGCCGCGGCATGCCTGACCGCTTCGAGGGACCCATTCAACAGGAAGAGTACCTCCTTGGGATCCGCTCCCGGCATTCCTGGTTGATTCGTTTTGGCTTTTGCCAGCTGATCGGTCAGGGATTGGATTTCACCCTTAAGACGAGCGCCCTCTGTCGCCGAGATCATGGTGGCGGCTTGAGATTGAAGCATTGTTACCTGGCCACGTACCCCCGCAAGATCAGTCTGGGACTTGCTCAACTCATCCTCCAAACGTTTTCTTTCATCATTCAAGGTCTTGTAGTTCTTGTTGAGGGTCTCGATCTCCTTGTCTTTCTGGGCGATCTGGCCGGTGAGGTTCTGCACGCCCGAGGCTGATCCCACGGCGGCCAGTTGAGCTTTCAGGTCTTCATTGGTTTTCCGGGCCGCCGCGAGCTCGCTTTGAATGCGGTTCTTCAGTTCCTGTTCTTTCTGCAAGGCCGCGGGAGTAACTGTATTGGCCTTGAGCTGATCGATCTCTTGCTTCATTCCCAGCATCGTATTGGCGGATTCCTTGATTTGGGCATCCAGATTGTTCCTATCCTTCAACAGGGCGTCATATTTGGTTTGGTCGATCATCCCTTCCTTGGCGGTGGTCAGCTCGGACTGAAGGGCGGCAACAGCGGCCCGGTCAGCCCGTCCCGCGCGGAACAAATAAGTCGCGGCCGCCAAGGAGACAATAAAGCAAAGCCCAAGAACAGCAGCGGCCACCATACCCCACCTTGATCCTCCTGAAGCAATCTGGGCACGCATCTTTTCGGCCGTTTCAATGCGCCGGAATACCTCCGCGTGTTCAGGATCGCATTCAATCGAGCGCTTCCATTCGGCCAATGCCATTTCATAAAGGCCTTTCTTCGCGAAAAGCGTACCCAGCAGGTCATGGTAACGCCCATCCTCCTGCGAGATGGCAATGGCGGCCTCCACGGCCAGGATGGCTTCATCGATATCGCCCTCCTTGGCCAGATCGAAGCCTTTACGGAATTGTTCCTCGGCCACTGGATTTGGACCTGAGGGGCCAAATGTTTGGGTTTCCATGAAGGTGTCCTTGGTTCAAGTGCTGTCTTGCGCGAGCTGACCTGATGGCCAGCTCCAGCGTTCATCCATTGTAACGAGACTGAGCGCGCTATTGAACAAGCGTGTTCAACGGTGCGGTGCCCGGCCTAGCGCCTCCAAGAACAAAAAAGAGACACCACGCAAGGTGATCCCCAAAAGGGTCATGAAATCCATTAGGGGGATCTCCAGACTGTAGTGCTTCTTGTAGAAGGTGTACATCGAACGGTGGCGTTCCCAAAGGGCACGGAACCTGTGACGACGGCTGGAACCACCAATCGAGTGCTGAACTCTGGAGGCAGGTTCATAGACAATCTTGCGGCCCATCTGGTGAAGCCGGTAACACAGGTCGACATCCTCGGCATACAGGAAGAAAGCCTCATCGAAGCCCCCCAGATGCTCGAAATCCACACGCCGCATGAGAAGCGCGGCTCCGCTGACCCAATCCACCTCGCAGCCTTGCGTGTGGTCGAGCTCGGTCTGGAGATATCCCGAGGAGAACCGGTTATTCGGAAACAGGCGTGTCAGCAACGAGTAACGATGGGCCAGAATGGTCGAGTAACCTGGAAAAGTCCGGCA
>CAZORO010000191.1:6181-9173 GCA_964581845.1 uncultured bacterium | reverse complement strand
GGGGAGAATTTGCCCCGCATACTGTTCCATGACCTGATAGGCAATCTCCCGGTTCGCCATACCTGATTGCTTGATCCCCTCAACAACCATCGTCACGCTGGTTTGTGAGTCCAGCCTTTGGGGAACTGTTCCCCACATCACGAACCAGTAGGGGAGAAAGGCAAGCACCGCGGCGCTTCCGAGGTGAATCCTCCAATCCCTGATATGGGTCACCAGCCACCAGAACACACCCAATGCAAGGAGGATTCCTAGGACCAAGGCGGGGATCCGCCACTGAATCCCCAACAGATACTCATTCCCCTTCATGAACCACTCAACAAGGTATCTGGAGGGGATCGCATTGCGTAACTCCTCGGGAGCACTCGACCAAACCTTTGCGGCGGTGGTGGTGATTAGGCCCCGTGCGGTCCCACGATTCACCGTGGCTCCCCATCTCTGGGTATCCGCGTAATGGATATCCGCGGCATTGACCGCACCCCAAAGGAGTGGCTCAAGAAGAATCAGATAGAGAAACAGACGGAAACGGGGACCATGGTATTTCGCCACCACCAATGTGGTCAGCAGGATGCCAATCGTCATGCTGATGGTGCCGCCGCGTGTATCGCAGAGAACAAAATGCCAACGGCAAATGAAATAGACAATCAGGGCGAAGAGGGTTTGGAGGGGATTCCGGCGCGAGACCGCCAGGGCGACGGTGATTGGAATAGCCAGATCCAGGTAATAGGCGGCATAGTTCTTATTCCCGATGGTTGAAACGGGGGCCCGGGTGTCAAGGGCATAGACCATATCGATGGGCAACAGAAGATAGGCTTGCGCCAACCCATACATCGACATCATCACTCCCACCGAGGCAAACACAATTCCCATCAAGTGGATCCGCTTGGAGGTACTGAAAGCCTGTGTGGCCAGGAAGGTTAGAGCCGCTGAACCAAAGATCGCGAAAAGGTCCCCCATCCCCTCGGCAATGTTGACCGCGCGAAACATGGAGAAAACCCCGCCGAAAATGACTAGGGCCATCGGCCAGGTATAGGGACAGCGGAAACGTGGAACACCTTGACGTACCGCCAGCCATGCCGCCAGGCCCAGGGTGGTCATGAACAGCATGGTGGTGTGCTTCGATGTCCAATAGTGCTCCTTTGTGTTCACATAGAAGATCAGGGGAATGACTAAAAGCATCTGGAGGAGACAAAGCCGGACAATCAGGGTCGAGGTGAAGGCTCGTGAGATCCGCGCCATCATCCCATTAAACTCCATCTCCAGATCGCGTGCTTGCGCAATACGGTAAGCAAGGAACCCGATCAAACCGGCTAGTGTCAGGACTCCTGTCAGGGTCAGGATCATCACCGGAGCGCTTACTCCCTCGGGTGATCCCCAGGTTGAGGAATCTGTTATTTTTAGCAGATCAGATGGGATGGGGACGGACCTGAACACGGAGATGAATTCTCACTCTTCTAAAAGCATTGGAACCACATTGGCCGGGGGTACAGATTCCCGTTCTTCCATGGGAACTTCCGGCAGGGAATCATAGTCTCTTTCCAGGACTGCCCGGTCAAGATGCGCCACCTACCAAATCACGCGGCCCGACCTAAGCGTGAAAGGGCGACTCCTTACACTACATACCTCAGCCACATAATCGTAACGAATCACCGGCTTTCGAGGTAATCCGTTTTTTTGGGAAAAGAGGTTATTCAGCCTCAGACCGGGGAGGATCCCGGTCAATACTCCTTAATATTTTTTCCCCCTTACGAAACACATTTTCATGGAGGGCGATCTGTGCGTAAACTATTACGAGGCTATTCTCTTGGGTGTTGAATCCTGGCTCGGAAGAAGGGCTGCACTGTTGGCCGAAGATTATCATCTCTGTAATGTCTGTGGATTGAATCGAGCTACACTTCACTTGGATGAGGTCGTGGATGGAACAATCCAGATGACAGCGCATCTCTGCGATGACTGCTGGTACCGTCTCGGAATCCGTATTCCCCTGGGCAATATCTGGCGTCATATCCACCACCACAGGGAGCAAGGGATGCTACCACTGAGTGACCCCACCAAAGAGGTGGAAGATCTCCTTGCGGAGGATGATCTCGGCGAGCTGCTGGATACCAGTCCTCTGGCGGTGGCCGAACCAGGGGAAAAACCTGATGTGGGAGATGACTTAGCAAGCTTTCTGGAGAGTGACGCAATCCCACCGGAGAAGGAGGCGATAAGTCACGTGGACCCCACGGATGCTCCTCTGATCGCGAATCCTCCGGGCAGCCATGGCATCGACGCGGTCCGTATTGATTCACTCCATCCGGCTCTGGTCTCATTAGTTCCGATGGATCTCCTCCGCCGAAGCAAGGCCATTCCAGTAAAACTTGAGGGAGAACGTCTCACAATTGCTGTCGCGGATCCCTTTGATGCCATTGGGATTGAAAGATTGAGTTCCTTTTTAAGGGGGCTCAACATGGTGCTGGTCTTGGCGTTTGCCGATGAACTGGAGATTCTGCGTGAACTCAACCGTCACAGCAATCCGCCAAGGCGTTTTGACCCTCTGTCGTAGAATCCTGAAAGGAATATTTATCCATATGTCCGCCATCCAAGAGGTCATTTCCTATCTTGAGAAGAACCGTGACCGGTTTGAGGAGGAGCTCTTCGAATTCCTGCGTTTCCCTAGCATCAGCGCCTCCCCCAACCATACAGGGGATGTCCAGGCTTGCGCGGAGTGGCTTGCAGGACGCTTCCGTGAACTCGGATTGTCCGCGGAGATCCTTCCCACACAAGGTCAACCCGCCGTGGTGGCGGAAACTGAACGAAGAAAAGACCGTCCCACGGTCCTGGTTTACGGCCATTACGATGTTCAACCAGTCGATCCGCTCGATTTATGGGATTCGCCTCCCTTCGAACCAGTGGTCAAGGATGGTGTGGTTTATGCGCGTGGCGCCACCGATGACAAAGGGCAGCTCTATACCCATCTCAAGGCCACCGAAGCCGCCCGCGCGGCGATCGCGGC
>CAZORO010000191.1:0-6171 GCA_964581845.1 uncultured bacterium | reverse complement strand
CATCAACCTGGTCTTTCTCATGGAGGGAGAGGAGGAGGCCGGTAGTCCCCACTTGGAGCAATTCATCGAGGAACATCGTCAACGCTTCCAGGCTGATGCAGTCATTATCTCGGACACGAGTCAGTTCGGAGCCGGTTATCCCGCCTTATGTTATGCCCTGCGCGGGCTGACTTACATGGAATTCATTGTGACTGGAGCCAACCAGGATCTTCACTCCGGGATGTTCGGAGGGGTTGTCCCCAATCCAGCCCAAGTTACAAGTACAATCATCGCCGCCCTCAAGAATCCTGATGGGAGTATCGCCATTCCGGGTTTCTATGAGGGAGTCAAACCTCCGGAGAATTGGGAAGTCCAGGAGTATGAGAAACTCCCCTGGGATTTCGAGGGGATGGCCAAGCAGCTCGGCCTGCCCCACCTTTCTGGTGAACAACAATACCCGGTTCCGGTCCGCAAATGGTACCGTCCGACACTGGATGTCAACGGTGTGTATGGGGGGTATGCATGCAAGGGCGCCAAAACCGTGATTCCCTCCCGAGCGGGAGCCAAGGTCAGCATGAGGTTGGTGCCAGGGCAGGACCCAGAAAGGATCGCGGATCTATTCGAGGCTTTTGTGCTTGAGCGTATTCCATCTGATTGCTCGGTCGAAATCATCCGTTACCAGAACTCCCCGGCCATTGTGATTCCCGTGGATGACCCAGCCATGAAGGCGGGACGTGAGGCTTATCATCTTGGCTTTGGACGGGAGCCTCTCTTCATCCGCGAGGGAGCTTCAATCCCGGTAGTGGGTTATTTTGTGGACCAGATGAAGATGTCGGTGGTGCTGTTTGGATTCGGGCTGCCGAACGATAATCCTCATGCGCCCAATGAGAAGTTCACCTTGGCTGACTATCACCATGGGATCGCCACCAGCGCTCACTTCCAGGATGTTTATGCCAGAATCCGGGCCTAGTGGTCTGTATTGCAGGTGGATCGATCACATGGATTCCCGCCTTTGCGGGAATGACGGTTCAAGCCAGCTGGCCCATCACCTACTGACCCATCGCCAACTGGCCCAGGAGTTGAACCCCTGGGCCAGCTGGTTTTTACTCCTCCTGATTCCGTTTATCCTGATGGGTTGTTATGGAAAAAAGACCCCGCCCCCGAACCAGCCATATGAAACCCTGGAGACCATCACCACCGAGGTTCTCCTCCACCAGACTACAGACACCTACCGCCTCCCCTTCCCTGTCGATGCCGGGGGGAAGAATCTCTTCGCCAATGCGATCGTTCGTCTGGATGCCTGGTCCAAAGTCCATCCGGGGCAATATCTGGACATTCTCAACTACACAAAGGGGCTGTGTCATGAGAAATTGGGACATCTGAAGGAAGCAGCGGAATGTTACGGAGCGGTTAATGGCTCCGATCCGGATCTTGTGCCCAAGGCAGCAGAGAAACGTGAGGTGATGCTGGACTTGGAAACCCTTTTTCGTCCCCCACTCCAATCGAATGATCCAATAGAACAGGAAACCCTGATGGAGGCCGCACGCGACCGTACTGAACAAGCAGTCACTAAGTACAAGGGAACACCCTACGAGAGTCTTGCGATGCTGTGCGCGGAAAACCGTGCGTTGGAGGAGTTCCTCAGCTTAAAATCCCGCCGCAGCCAAGTGGGTGAAGTCGTCTACCGTGAGGCGATTGAATCTTTCATCACACGCTTTCCTGATAGCAAACGTATTCAAGAGCATCATCTCCGTCTGGGAGGTTATTATGAGGAAACTGCTCGAGAGTACATCGCCCGCGCCGAAGCTGGTATCGGAGGGACAGGAACCATCGGCAGATACCAGGATGAGTGGATCATGGCCCAGAAGGCATTGGATAAAGCAACCGAAATCTATGTCAAAACCGCCCAGGCGGATGGCTACCCCGAAAAGCGCGAGGCCCAGGCGCGTCTGGATGAAATCGAGGAACTCGCACGCAAGATCGAGAGGAATCGATGATACGGAGTAGGTTTTCCTTTGGGTTCTTTCTCTTGCTTCTCTCTCTGCCAGCTTGTGGCGAGGAAGAGGTTCTTTCCGCGGCGGTTCATGATGCCTTGGCGGGGGCACTTTCGGGCAATCCACAGCGCGTCTCCTCTATCCGCGATATGGTCGAGAAAGAGACCGCGCGCGATCCGGAGAATCCAAGCGGTATCGCCGATGATCTGGCGGTGCTGGAGGTGGTGTCCTCGACCGCCACACGCAAGGAGAAGGGGAAGGAACTCCGGCGTTTGGCGGGGAAGATGAATGATCCTGTTGCACGAGAACGGCTCCTCAACCTCGCCTCGCGTGTCCCCGAGGTCGAGATGGAGGACCTGATCCGTAAACGCAAGGTCAACAGGGTCACCGGGGTTGTCAACAGGGCCTGGGAGACTACCTCGGAGGTCATTACCGGGCAGCCACGCGCGCTCGCGGTGGCGGGCACTGATGCCTTCTTCGCGGTTACCGGCAAAGGCGCTCCCAGCATTGTGGAAAAAAAGATTGCTTACCTCGCCAAGCTCCGTGAGGCGGGCGGCGAGGCCACCCCACAGGAGATCCAAGAAGGGAGAGAGATCCTCTCACAGCTTGAGGAAAAAAAATCCCAGGCCCTCCTGAAGAACTGGAAGGATTCAGTTAAGGAATCCGCCAAGGCAGGCGAGAAGGGCCGCACAGCTCGCTTATGCAGGATTGGAACCACGCTGTGGCCTGAGGAAAAGGCTTGGTTCGAGGAGTACGCTCCGGTCTCAACAGACCCCGAACCCCAAGGTCTAACTCACCCCCCGGCCCCTGCTCAACCTCACCCCCCGGCCCCTGCTCAACCTCACCCCCCGGCCCCCTCTCCCGCAGGAGAGGGGGTGGAAGATCCCAGGGCGATGTTGTTACGGAAGAAACTGGCTGAAGCTGAGACGGGTCCTGAGACCCTGGCTGTGGACCCCGCGCGTGAACCAATTGGGGAGGCCATGGCTGGAAGACGGAGCAAGACGCTCAACTACATGCTGTTCGGTGATACCGGCCCTGGCCTCAATGTCCATGGCGTCGCGCGGTCAGTCGCCGCACAAGGATCCGATGCCCCGGCGAATTTGGGAATTATCCAGGGGGCACAAACCGTGCTGCGAGGAGTGACACTCCTCTTTGGAAATGACCTCGGTCTGGAGGAGGCCATCGAGGCTTATGCTGAAGTCGACCGGAAGACTCCGGGAGCGCTCACTGAGGACGATATCCTTGAGTGGGCCAACCTGTGCGCCAAGGCTGGAAGGTACCGGGATGGTCTGGATGTGCTGGAAAAGCACCATGTCGAGGACCCGAAACGCCAGCACAAATATCGTTCCAAATGGGGGAATGCGATCCTCAAACGGGTTGAGGACCTTCCAGCCGGGGGGGATCGTTTTGCGGCACTCAAGTTTGTCACCGAAAACATGCCAAACACCTCGGCGGCCAAACGGGCACACCGGCTTCTGGAGGAAACCCCCTCCACTGAGAAACCTCTCATTCAAGTCAAGCATGAGGACCTGCGAACCTATGAAAACCTTCTTGACCAAGCCGGCCTGAATCTGAAGAAGGAATGGTGGGATGGCAACAAGGATAACGGCGAGATCGGCCAGGAGGGCATCTTCTGGGATGCGGAGGGGACGGTGTGGTTCCGTGTCGGGAAAGGGAGCGGGTGGAGAAGCCTGCCTCAAGAAAGGTCGCGGGTGGCTTCGCTTCAAGGCGCGTTCAAGCGGGTCGAGGATCTGGAATTGGCGCGCAACCTGGCTGGAAGAAGGAGCGAGAATCGCAAGTTCCCCCTAGAACTAGAAGGGGCGCTCGCACCGGACAGTAGCTACATGACTCCCAAGATTGTCCAATACGATATTGAAAAGGATGACGACGGGCTTTTTCAATGACACAAGACCTCACCCCCCCACCCCCCCTCTCCCACGAGGAGAAGGGGGAACACCTCCCCCCTCGCCCAATGGGAGAGGGGGGGTGGGGGGGTGAGGTCTTTTACAGAACCCTCCGCAAGCTCCTAATCAACACTTTCCTTTTCCTGGCAACCATCCTCCTGGTCCTGCTCATCCTGGAAGGAATCTGGCGGGCATTGGACCTACGTGGATTCCATCACTACCGGATCCGGGATTGGGAACATGCCTTGGTTCCAAAGGAGCAACTGATTCCAGGAGTGTCAATTCAATTCAAGCCCCACGCCGAATTCGAGATGCGATATGACAGCAACCCACGCGGTGTCTTTAATGAACGTAATGCGATGGTCTACCACACCAACAACTACGGTTTCCGTGGGCCGGACATACAGATCGGGAAAGCCGCTGGAATCAAGCGCCTGATCTTGCTGGGCGACTCCTTTGCCTTTGGTGAGGGGGTGAAGTGGGAAGACACCTTCGCCTGTCAGCTGCCCGGACTGCTGAATGTGAATGCCGCCACCCAGACCGAGGTGCTGAATATGGCCACCAGTGCCTGGACCACTTTGGATGAGATCCACTACTTGGAGCAGATGGGGACGAAGTTCTCACCGGATCTGGTGGTGGTGGTATTCGTGCTCAATGACGCCGAACAGGCGGGGGGACTGGATCTGTGGGAGAACTTCTGGTTTCGTCACGAAGCCACCAAGATGGAGTGGTCCTACTTCGGCAGTTGGGTTTACAACACAGTCCAACGCGAATTGGATGGACGCCGTTATACCCGTGCCATGAATGATTACGCCTTGGGCTTCACCAAGGAATGGCAGACCTGCCTGAGCGAGTTGGTGCGCGGGAAACAAGTGGCCGAATCCGCTGGTTCCCGTTACATGGTCTGTATCTTCCCCTTCATGTATGAACTCAACGATCACCACCCTTTCACCAAAATCCACAGAATGGTGGCCGAACATTGCACCAAGAATGGGATCCCGGTGCTCGATCTGCTCGATGCTTTCAAGGGGCAGTCCTACCAGTCTCTCTGGGTGCATCCCACCGACCAACATCCCAATGAGAAAGGTCACCGCATCGCCGCTCAAGCATTGGCGGAATACATTATTGGGAATAGACTTCTCGTTGGCACCGGAATTCCAGCCCAAAACTAATCCGGCAGAGCGTTAAAAGTGAAGGTTTCTACCACCACCAAGCAATCCCTCGCCGAAGCCTTGTTGCTTGGTGGCACGGTCGTCTTTCTGCTTTCCCTGCTTGGACGTGGATTCGGGCCCTATTGGGACTCCTGGTATTACCACGGCCACACGGAGCCTTTCAGCCATTGGATCTCCTCCTGGTGGGATGGGCGGATTGTTCCAAGGCTCGATGATTGGCGTTTCTATTTCCCGAAAGAGGAGGCCATGCATCCACCGCTCATGATCTATGGAGCGGCGGTCTGTCATGCTTTCCTCAAGGATTGGTTGGGCGAGCTGGGTTCTTGCCGCTTGTTCATTATCTTCTTCTCGGCCTTGTGGTGCACGGCCGTCTATCTCTTTCTTAGACAACTTATGGGACGCGGTCTGGCGCTCATCGGGATTGCTCTCCTGGCGGGCAGCCCCCGCTTCTGGGTCCATGCGGTCCTGCTCAATATCGATGGATTAGTAGCCTCGATCTATGGCTTGGGGATCCTCGCCATCGCTCATTGGGACCGGGGCTGGAAGGGGAAGGCGGCGGTTTATCTTACTCTTTCCCTGGGGTTTCTGACCAAGTTACAGGCCTTCTACCTGGTACCGATCCTCTTTGTATGGGTGAGTTACCTGGCCTGGTCGGCTACAGTCCTGGAGGGACGCTCACGCATCCATCTCCTGTTCCTCGAATTGGCCAAAGCGGTGGGTGTGGTGTGTTTAGCCGGACTGACCCTGTTCATCCTATGGCCCACCCTGTGGCTCGATTTTCCCCATGGAATCATCCAATACTTTCGGTTCATCACCAAACACAGCAATGTCCCGGTCCTCTATTTCGGCACCCTTTACAAGGGCCCCGATATCCCACCCTGGCATTACCCGTGGGTCTACACCGCCATTGCGCTACCCCTCACATTGACTGTGCCGGTGGTGGTCCGCTTCTTCCGTGTCATCTACAACCTCACCCCCCTGAGCCCCATCCACCTCACCCCCCCTACCCCCCTCTCCCGCAAGGAGAGGGGGGGATGTCCCCCTCTCTCTATGGGAGAGGGGGGTAGGGGGGTGAGGTGGGCGAGGGTGAGGTGGGCGAGGGTGAGGTGGGCGAGGGTGAGG
>CAZORO010000190.1:8815-9177 GCA_964581845.1 uncultured bacterium | reverse complement strand
ATCAGATGGTCTCCATCGATTAAAGGACACTGTCCGGCATACCACTCCGGGACACGGGTTTCATACTCCTCCACCATGTCTTTTTGGAAGATCAGTTCACCGGATTCCGAAGCCAGACAGCAGACATGGCACTTGGGGCCGATGGTGACTACATACTTCTCCGTAACAGCGGGAACTGTCCGCGACATCCCATGATTCCGTTTGACCTTCTCGGAATAACTGTATCTCCAGATCTCCTCCCCATTGTCCAAAGAGAGGCATCGAGCCACATCTTCTTTCTTGATTTCATCATAATCCAGGAGGTAAACCCGTCCGCCCAGAACCGCCGCCTGGTTTTTCCTTAAGTTAGTTGTTAAGAATTG
>CAZORO010000190.1:0-8805 GCA_964581845.1 uncultured bacterium | reverse complement strand
CACCCACTTTGGTCTTCCAAACCACCTGGGGCCCCTCCGGAGGCCAAGAGGTTGCTATGCTGACTCCATTGGCGATGGCCTCTCGTTTGGGGCCACGGAACTGAGGCCATGCGCCTGGCTGTGAGGAAGGTTTTCCAACGCCAGGAATGAGGGTTCCCTCATTTCCCTTTACCTCTCCTTCCCCAGGCTTAGCTGGACCTTGATTGGATGGTATTGGGATTCGCAACTCAAGAGGTAGATCGGGAATATTGCCCAGCCACAAAACGATAGCAATAACAGAGAACAGAACCAGAGTAGTCCCTAGAAACCACCTTGCCATCATTTTCGAGTCATATCTTTCCTTGATGTGAGTCAGCTTCCAAACACTTCCACAGGCCACACAATCTTATTTCGGACCAATTGGTTGTATTTTATATCCTGATTCACATTGTCGCAAGGGGCATGAGTCATTTGGCCTTTCCATACCATTTTTTTTGGTGCATCTGTCTCACCGGCCAGGTTTGCCTATAATGAGAGGGAAGAGACTCATGTCAATGAGGAGCAAGAGAGCTCATGACTGGTTATGAACGTATCTTGAATCTGTTGGAGGGAAGACCAACCGATTCCCTTGCCTTCATGCCCATCACCATGTTGTTCGCGGCCAATCAGGCGGGAGTGAAATATGGTGACTATGCAAAGGATCACCGGATCATGGCCGAGAGCCAGATCCGGCTGGCGGAGAAATTCGACGCTGACCATGTCTCCACGATTTCCGATCCTGCACGCGAGGCGGCCGATTGCGGAGCTGCGGTGGTCTATTTCGAGGATCAGCCTCCGGCGATAGATGAGTCCCGCGCACTACTGCATGATAAAACTCATCTGGCCTCACTCAAGGTGCCCGATCCCCTGGGTGGGGGACGAATGCACGACCGGGTGCTGGGCATCGCCCTGATGAAGGATAAGGTGGAAAAAGACAAACTGATCGAAGGTTGGGTGGAGGGACCCATGGCGGAAGCCGCCGATCTACGTGGAATCAACACCATCCTCATGGATCTTTATGACGATCCCATCTTTATCCGGGATCTCTTCGAGTTCATCCTGGAGATGGAGTTGGCCTTCGCCAAGGCGCAGATCGAGGCAGGGGCCGATATCCTTGGAATAGGCGATGCCGCTGCCTCTCTGGTAAACCGTAGTCTCTACAATGAGTACATCTGGCCGTATGAGAAACGGATGGTAGATGGGATCCATGCTTTAGGGGGACGAGTCCGTTTGCATATCTGTGGAAACACACGGCACCTTTCTGAGGGGATGGGAAAACTGGGATGTGAGATTGTCGATCTTGACTATCTGAATCCAGTTGGCGAGGCACGGGCCAAAGTGGGGCCAGACCAAGTACTATTGGGGAATATTGATCCTGTTTCGGTTCTCCAGAATGGAACGCCAGAGATGGTCTACAAAGCCATCGAGAAGTGCCACCAGGAAGGCGGTGCCCGCTATATTGTGTCAGCGGGTTGCGAGGTTCCCAGAGGGACTCCCCCGGAAAACCTGCGTGTGCTGCGGGATTACGCGAGAGGACATTGAAGGGCACGGTTCACCGCTCCAGAACTCTTGACACAAGTCTTCATAAGCCCTATCACCATCAACAAAACCTGAACCATGACCAACGGATCCTCCACACCCGCCCGGAGTAGACTAACATGCCTCCGGGCCATCATCCTGGACCTAGACGGGGTCGTGGCCGAGACCGAGGACCTTCACCGTCAAGCATACAACCTTACTTTTGAAGAAGCTGGTCTTCAGATCCACTGGACCTACCAGGATTACCGTGACCGCCTTGTCCTTTCAGCGGGCACTAAGCTGAAAGAGATCTCTCCGCCCAATGGTTGCAACGATTCTGGGTCATTCCATGCCCACCTTTATTCAAGGAAGCGCCAACACTATATCGACTTGGTGCACAAGGTCCATCTTCCTCCACGTCCTGGAATCATCCGCTTGATTGATGAGGCCCTGGAGGCGGGAGTTCTCGTTGGTATTGCCAGCACCTGTGACAAGGCGGGAGCTTTTACAATCCTGAAAGGCTGTCTGGGTGAGGAGAGACTGAATAGAATCTCTTCAGTCCGCGCTGGAGAAGACGCTCAACATCGGAAACCAGCGCCAGACATTTATTTGCTTGCGCTTGGCGATCTCGGAGTTCCCGCATCCTCCAGTATCGCAATCGAAGACACCCGTCACGGAATCGAATCAGCCCATGGGGCAGGGTTATGGACACTGGTTACACCCAGTCAATATACCCTTGGAGATGATTTCAGCCAGGCCGAACTGGTAGTCGAGGATCTGGATGTAGGCGTAATTGATCTCCAGCGTTTGGACAGAGAGCTGCGAAAGGTGGCAGACACAGCACCATAAGGGACCCATGAGCTCTCAATCTGGTCCAACACAAGAGATGGAAAAGCCTTCCGGATATGACCATCCCAGATTATCGCGGCTGCTGGCGGAGCCAGTTCCTCCAAATATCGAACTTCCCAGGTTCTGGTCAAAGATTCCCAGGCTCTCCCATCGCTCTCTTTTCCGCCAAATCCACCGCGAACTGACATTCAGAGGGATTGTCCTCCTGGCCAAACTGGTCCTTTCAATGGGAATCGAGCGATCGGTGAAAATCGCCGCGTTTCTTGGGAAGTGTGGGTACTTCGTTCAACCCCATCAGAGGAAAGTCGCGCTGGAGAATCTCTGTACCTGTCTTGGAGATTGCACCACCGAGGCACAACGGCGTGAGATCGCCAAGCAGGTCTTCTCCAACTTCGCTGTTTCCGCTTTGGAGGTCGCCTGGCTGAGCCGTTGGCGAGACCTTTTCACCTGGTTGCGTATAGAGGTGGAGGGATTGGAAAAACTGGATGCCGCTTTGGCCACCGGGCGTGGAGTCATTGCCCATAATGCCCACTTCGGAAATTGGGAGGTCATGTCGGCGGCGGTAGCCAAGATGGGTTATCCAGGATATATCGTGGCACGGCGGCAAAAAGATCCACGGCTGGACGCATGGATCGGCCAGATCCGGGAGCACAGTGGACTGAAAGTCGCGATCCGTGGAGAAAATCCCGTCCGCATCGTCAGGTGTCTGAAGGGTGGGGGACTCCTGGGATTGATGACCGATATCGACACCCGGAGTAATGAAGGCGCATTCGTGGATTTTTTCGGACGCCCCACATATACTCAAGTAGGACCCTTTGCCCTGGCGAGAGCAACTGGCGCATTGATGATTCCAGCCCTCTGCTTCCGTGTGGGATTGAATCATCTACGCTTCTTCTTTGGTGATCCTTGGGAAGTATCCCGAACGAGTGATCCTGATGCCGATGTGATCGAGGCGGCGCGGCGTGCCAATTCGATTCTGGAGCAAAAAATACGCGAGAGTCCCGAACAGTGGGCCTGGTTTCATAAACGATGGAAGACAACACCTGGCAAGATCGTACAATACCGGCGAGACACCGTGCCGGAGGCCGAGGACTCTCAGGACTGATCCCCTGGTTGGGGGGAGTCTTCTGGCTATTGTTGTGGGGGTGGCTCCTCATTCCACGGGAGAGGATCAAGGTTCCCGAAGAGGGGGATCTCATCACTCGAAGCCAATCCTCTATCAAACTGCAGGGCTTCCGGGTTCGCCAAGAGACCCGCCGGACTGATGGAAGCACCACTTACTTGGAAATACAGGCCGAGAAGGGTTGGAATATGGAGGAGATTAAAGACTCCCATGTACTAGTCAATGTCGAGGTCCGTCTGGTTCCCAAAAGAAACCTCAAAAGCGCTATGGATACCGAAGGGATTGAAAATCTATCCGCACAATCCGATATCGCTTGGGTTCTCATCCAGGCAGCTACAGGTATCTGGTCAGTCAGAACACGGAACATCGATCTGATGGGGAATGTCCAGATCTTTGGCTATTCCTTAGGGGGTGAACTGACAGAGTGGATTGCGGCTGACAAGATCTTTTACGGTCAACAGGAAAACACAGTCCGTTCGATCTCACCCGCAACTTACGAAGGTAGATCATCTCCTATCGGTAGGGCCTATCGGGGATTTGTGGAGACAGATGTCGACTTGAACGAGATCAATATCACTGAACTTGAAACATTACCGGATGACTTTCCAACACCTTTCCAGCATCCGGAGATGAGACCCCCCTATTCACCGCCCGAGGCCCTGCGCTTCCTCCAGGAAGCATCACACGCACCCTCCTGACGGAATCAAGTTGAGTTGACGCCAATCTATGCATGGCTACAATTCGTTCAAAGTCGCTGAGGCAAGATGGTCATCTTGTTCCAGCTGGAGGAGATTCATGCGTTCCGTAACCCTCCATTTCTTCATCATCATCTTTCTTGGTTTTATTGGTATCTTATCCGCACAAAGCCAGGAGGTTCTTTACTATTGCCGTGGCGAGGAGGTCCGTCTGCGTCTTGATCCCACGGCCATTGCGATCGAGTTACTCGAGGGGAGTGAAGAAGCTGTTGGGGTGGAATTGGAAAGAACAGCAGCGGAAATCCTTTACTGGAATCCGGAAGTAGACCGTTATGCACTCCGTCTTGACTCCGCGGAATCCGCGCGGCAACTGACCGCCAGGAAACAGGCGGGTGTCAAAACCTTCCCGGTGTATGTCCCAGTGGATGGTGGAAAGCCAGTCTGGTGTTTTGGAGAGGTGATTGTATGTTGGGAGTCTGAGATTCCTGAGGCGGTGATTATGGCATCTTTCTCAGGCATGGACTTGGAGGTAATAAACCGGTCCCAATTCGATCCCACAGTCTTCTTGGCGGCTTATACGGATGATAAAAACAGGGATGTTTTTGAACTGGCATCAAGCCTTTCGCGGGAACCTCATGTCTTATGGGCCGAACCCAATCTTTATGGCGGTCATTCCCTCGCGGCCAACGATCCTTACCGGGGAAACCAGACTTATCTGGATATTATCCATGCCGATCAGGCCTGGGCGGTCACGACGGGCAGTCCGGATGTAGTGGTAGCGGTCCTCGATGAGGGAATCGACCTGGATCATCCGGATTTGGTGGGCAGCTTTTATGTGAACCCGGATGAGATACCAGACGACGGTTTGGACAACGATGGGAATGGATTCACGGACGATGTCCATGGCTGGGACTTCTTCGAAAATGACAATTCCCCCCTACCCACGGGGAGTCTTGAGATCAACGCTCACGGAACAGCGGTGGCTGGTCTGATCGCGGCGGTCCAGGGAAATGAGGAAGGCATCACTGGACTAGCGCCTGATTGTCTTCTTCTCCCAGTGCGGGTCTTTAGTGGGAGCACCTACGGGGGCAATTTCCAAACCGCAGAAGCAATACGTTATGCGGCAAATTATGCGGATGTAATCAACTGCAGCTGGTCAGGGCAGAGCCCCAGCAATGATTTGATGAGCGCCATCGATTTCGCTCTCTCAAACGGCCGTCAGGGCAAGGGGTGTGTGGCTGTGTTCGCCACGGGGAATGGAGGATATCCAGTCTCCTTCCCGGCCAGTTATGCCTGGACTGTCGCGGTGGGAGAGACCGATGAGAATGACTTACGCAACGAGGGGAGCAACTTCGGCGAAAACCTGACTCTCACAGCACCCTTGGCCGCATGGACCACCGATAACAGCGGGCCCGGGGGATTCGATTCACCGGATCTGGATTATACGGATCAGTTCGCGGGTACTTCCTCCTCCACCCCATTGGTTTCCGCGCTGGCCGCTCTCCTCTTCTCCATCAATCCAGATCTTTCTGGAGCGGAGGCGGTCATGGGACTCCTTACCGGACTCGATTCCCCCATGACCGGGATCGTCCCCAACGACCTGTTTGGGAGGAGTCCTGAACTCGGCTATGGAAGATTGAATGCCGAGAGATCCGTACTTGTGGCCAACACCTCTCTCGATGACCGCTTGGAGCCAAATGACTCTCCTGGTATCGCCCCAACATTGACGAGTGGTTACTACCCCTGGCTATTCATGAATGGTAGCGTGGACTACTACAGCTTGGAGGCGGTGGCGGGAAAACCTCTCCTGTGCACAGTGCAATATCTCTCCTTTCTTGGTGATCTCAACATTTATCTCAAGGATGAAAGTGGAGGTCTGATGGCCATTCCCACCGAAACAATCTCAGAGAACAATCGTTCACAAACTATCGAATTCACACCGCCAGCAAGCGGCAAGTATTACCTCATGGTGTGTCCAGCAACCGGTGGGAAGTTCCCTTACACCCTGCGTGTGAAAACCACGAAACCTGATGACTCCTATGAGCCCAACCAAACAATGCCTCAAGCGAAAATACTCATTCCCGGTTCTGGAAAAACTTACCAAGGCTTGGTCCTAAACGATGACGATCTTTATTGTGTGTATGTGGGTGAGGGGGAGTACATTTATGCCTTGATATCCTTCGACCAGAGTCAAGGCAACCTTGGCCTCCAGATCCTCGATTCGCTGGGGGGGGTGGTTCGATCCTCCGATAACCTCAGTTATGGAGAACAGGTGGACCCCTACATGGCCTCCATATACGACAGCTATTATATCAAAGTTTTTTCAAGCACCGGGGACACCAACCGGGAATACTCCCTCCACTTAGCGGTAACCTCCACGCCACCCATCGATGGGCCGGGGAATGACGACTCCTTCGAGGAGAATGACACGCCGTCCAGCGCGAAGACTGTGTCCACTGTCTTCTATCCCAACCTCTCCTTGGATGACACGGACGGAGAAAACACCGATTTTTACAGATTCACAGTTCCCGACAGAAAACGTCCCCGTATCACAGTGGGATGGAATGGGTTGCCAGATATCAATCTCAAGTTATATCCCAACACCATCCAAGCCACGACGTCCACGGAGCCATTGGCCAAAAGTACCTTCACTCTCCAGGACCTTGAGTCGATATCCATACCCTCCATCCCTAGCGCCACGGAGTATTGGCTGGAAGTGTACCGGAAAAACTCCACTGGTCAGTCTCCCTATCGTCTCGCCATCGAGGTTCTGGATCCTCTGGATCCATGCGTGGCCTTTTTCCGTCTGTGCGAAGGAGAGGCTGGGGCTGTTTTCCAGGAGGGAGCGATCCGCGACTGGCGCGGTCCTCTTTCAAGCCACCAAGCCGTGGCATACAACGGGATTGGAGGATGGGTGGTGGGACCTGCCTCAACATCTCATCCCGGCTCCGATGGAATCGCACTGGATTGTTCCGGCGGGGGATTGTATTTCCCTGGCAATGGAGACCGGGGCGAGTTGAACCTGGGAGACCATGATTTCAGCCTTTGGGCACGGGTCAAGGTCCAGGAGAGTGGACAACGGGTGATCGCCGGTATTCCCGGTGTCTGGGAGTTCCTCGCGCGAAGCGACAACACCCTCGATTTCGTTGCCAATGGAACACCGTTGCTGAATGGCACTGGACCTTCGGTTCAATCTACCCAATGGCAATCCATAGCTTGTGTGTGGGACAAAACCAACAATATGGTCCATATTTATGCTAGCAACGACCAGGATTGGTTCGAGAAATCAACCTCTACCTTGGGAATATCTCTCTCAGGCTCAGGATTTTTCCATTTGGGATCCACGTTGGCAGGGAGCGCAGGAGCAGGATGGGTGGAGCAGGTACGTTACTATGATTCCGCGCTAACCTCGGAGGAACTACGCCGCTTTTCCATCATGGACCCGTTATCCGGGCACTCTCAATGGGCACTCTTTGATTAATCCACCGCGTCCTCAATTGACACCGAACTGGATGCAATTTTAATACTGGTACTTCATTTACATATAGATTATCCTCTCAACGTATCGACAGTAAAATGTTTCCCCAGTTGTTTCCTTCTTCTCCAGAAGGAATCCACGCCGAGGAAATGAAGGGGAGTAAAAAGATGAACCTTTTTCGTTTAAGGGAAATCAGCACCCCTAAAGGATTTACTCTCATCGAACTTCTCATTGTGATCGCCATCATCCTCATCCTTATCGCCATTGCCCTACCCAACTTTCTGGAGGCCCAGATTAGGGCTAAAGTAGCCAAGGTGAAGGGTGACTTGCGTTCGGTGGGCGTTGCCATGGACAGCTATTATCTTGATTTCAAGATCTACCCACCCGACCATGATCCAGATTCCTTAACCTCCGCGCATGGCCTCTACCAGCTCTCGACTCCCATCAAGTACATCGCCAAAGTTCCTTTTGATATCTTCAATACAAAGGGTTCTGGTTTAACCTTAAATGAACCCTTTTTCGAAATGGCTTCAACCGGCTACCCCCCTTTTCAAGCGAGACTTCGGCATCCTAAGGTGAATGCTTTCGTGGTTTTCAGCCATGGACCGGATGTTTCTGACAACTTCGATGGCAACGATAGTTGGCCATATGGTTCCGTGGTTCCCTGCCCACGCGACATGGGATACCTGAACTACAATCCCACGAATGGGACTGTCTCCAGGGGAGATCTCAACCAGCCTGGAGGAGAATACCGGTCAGGCAGTTATTGTGTTGATCACTGGAACCATATTCGCGGTTTCTATCCTCCACCTAATCAGAGATAAGATCACTCCTGATTCCGCCGTATGAGTAGCGAATTCGTCTGGCTGGTGGCATTGTTATCCCATCAGAACAGCAGATGGACCCTCCTGCTGGCAAACTAAGTGTCTGGAGGTTTGCATTCTCGTGGGCCGTACCTTTTCTAATCCCGCTGTGCGCGCCGCTCTGGCGTTAGCGGGTGTTTTCCTCGTGGGATGTGTATTCAATGCTGATGGAGCTTTTCTCTCCTGGGGGACTCACCGCGATATGCTCCGTCAGGCCTCGGAATTCGGGATCCTGGCTTGTGGAATGACAGTGGTCATTTT